>CALMPZ010000348.1 GCA_937871645.1 uncultured Polymorphobacter sp. | reverse complement strand
GAAAAGCTGACGCACGGCATGCCGGGGTTCTTTGTCGAGGGCGGCAAGTTCTTCGCCTATTACACCCGCGACCATCACGGCGACGGCATCACTGCGCTGCTCGTCAAGGCGAGCGGTGTCGAGGAACAGGCGCAGCTGATCGAGAATGACCCCGAACTCTACTATCGGCCGCCGTATTTCGGGCCGTCGGGCTGGGTCGGCATCCGGCTCGATGGCGGCGCGGTCGATTGGGGGCATATCGAGGATTGGCTGTCGCGCAGCTGGCGCATGAGTGCGCCGAAGCGGCTGGCGGCGATGCTCGACCGGTGAGGCTGCTACGCACCACGCTGGCGATCGCCGCGCTGCTGGTCGCCGGCAACGCCGCGCGGGCGGGGCTCGATCCGCCCGCATGGACCGAGGCGCAACCGCCATTCCACATCGTCGGCCCGATCTACTATGTCGGCAGCAAGGGGCTTTCGGCGTATCTGATCCGCACATCGGACGGGCTGGTGCTGCTCGACGGCACGATGGAAGAGAATGTGCCGATGATCGAGCGCAATATTGCCGCGCTCGGCTTCCGCATGCGCGATGTGAAGCTGCTGATCAATAGCCACGCACATTTTGACCATGCGGCGGGACTGGCGCAACTCAAGGCCGACAGCGGGGCGCGGCTGGCGGCGTCCGCACGCGACCGTGGCGCGCTCGAAAGCGGCACGCCGCCCAGCGTCACCAGCTACGGCGTGGTCAAGTTTCCGCCGGTCAAGGTGGATACAATTCTGGCGGACGGCGTGCCGGTGACGCTGGGCGACGTCGCACTCACGCCGATCCTGACGCCGGGTCATACGCCCGGCTGCACCAGCTGGCGCATGACCGTACGCGAGGGCTTGCGCAGCTACGCGGTGATGTTCCCGTGCAGCTTCACCGTCGCGGGAAATCGCCTGGTCGGAAACACCGGCTATCCCGGCATCGTCGCCGACTTTCGCGCGACCTTCGCGCGCCTGGCGACGCTGCAAGCCGACATCGTGCTGACGCCGCACCCCGACCAGGCCGATGTGCTCGGCCGCCACGCGCGACAAGTGGCGGGCGACGCGCAGGCCTTCGTCGATCCCGACCTGCTCCCGACGATCGCCAGCAGCGCGCAAGCGACGTTCGAAGCGGACCTGGCAAAACAAACAGCGCGCGGCAGCAAATAGGCTGGCGGGGCGGCCGATCTGACCCGCATTTGCAGCGGGCGGCGAAGCATGGGACTATTGCCGCGCGCGGTGACGCAGGGAGACAGGGCATGATGCGGGCTTTGGCGGTGGCAGCGGTGCTGGCGGGCGCGGGACTGGCGGCAACGGCGGTGGCGTTGCCGATTTAGCTTGGGCGAAACGCCACTCAACAATCTTGCATGCAGCAACTATAGATCGCTAAACAAGATGATGATGTATTTTCAGCCATCCAGAATCGCTTTTGGGCTGATGGTTGCATATGCTGTCGGTGTGCTGGTCTATTTCAGCTACCCAGCCTTCACGCGAAATTATCCACTCGAATTACTCTACGTAGTCAGTATTATTTTGCCTGTATTGATTGTTGTCGGACCAGTCTTGATACTTTCCATGGCGGCAACGCGATCCAAAAACCTTGGCAGAACTGTCTTCCTCATTGTGCTTGAACTAGCGGCCATTGGAACGATGGCCGTTCTGCTTCAAACGACAGCGCAAAACCCTGACGCGCAGGATGGGATAGCGATCATGATGATTGCGGTTGCGCAATACTTGGTCGTTGGGTCGTTTTTCGCAATATTCTGGGTTTGGGATAGATTCTGACGCGAGTATGCGCGCGACCGGCCGATTTTCCTGCAACGATCTCTGCAAATCCAGGCGCGCCTGTTTTGGGCCGGCAGGCTGAGTCGGCAGCCGGCTCGATGGCGGCGCGGTCGATTGGGCATAAATCGGCGACTGGCTGACGCGCAGCGGGCGGCTGTGCGCGCCCAGCCGCCTCGCGGCGCTGCCGATCTTACTTCCCTCTCCCCTTGCGGGAGAGGGCGACTCAGCGCAGCTGAGCGGGGTGAGGGGTAAGTCTGGTTGCCAAGGGGAAATTGAGGGTGCCGCTGGTTTGCGCGGCCTGCCCCCTCACCCCGCTCGCCTTTGGCGAGTCGCCCTCTCCCGCGAGGGGAGAGGGGAAAGTCGTCAGCCGACGATTTCGGTCTGCGCGAAGAAGTACGCGATCTCGATCGCGGCGTTCTCGAGGCTGTCCGAACCATGCGCCGAATTGGCTTCGATGCTTTCGGCGAACAGCTTGCGGATGGTGCCTTCGGCGGCGTTCGCCGGGTTGGTGGCGCCCATGATGTCGCGGTAGGCGAGCACGGCGTTGTCGCCTTCGAGAACCTGGACGACAACCGGGCCCGAGATCATGAACTCGACGAGCTCACCGAAGAAGCCGCGTTCGCGGTGCACGGCATAGAAGCCTTCGGCCTGCGCCTTGGTCAGCTGCAGGCGCTTCTGCGCGACGATGCGCAAGCCAGAGTTTTCGATGACGGCGTTGATCGCACCGGTCAGGTTGCGGCGCGTCGCGTCGGGCTTGATGATCGAGAAAGTGCGTTCGGTGGCCATGAGCGGGTCCGTTCGGAAAACTGGGGTTGATTGGATGCGCGCCTCATTATCGCTGCGATGCAGCAATGGCAAGCCTAGCAGCCGCGACCTACCGCCCGGTCTGGCCGCGCTGCATCAACTTCGCGTCCGCAAGCACCAGCGCCATCATCGCCTCCGCCACCGGTGCGGCGCGGATGCCGACGCACGGGTCGTGGCGGCCCTTGGTGATGATTTCGGTGGCTTCGCCGTCGCGGGTGATTGTCGGCACCGGCGTCAGGATCGACGAGGTCGGCTTCAATGCCATGCGCACCACCACCGGCTGGCCGGTCGAGATGCCGCCGGCAATGCCGCCGGCGTGGTTGGCAAGAAACAGCGGGCCGTCGTTACCGGGCCGCATGGCGTCGGCATTGTCCTCGCCGCGCAATCGCGCCACGCCGAAACCGTCGCCGATTTCGACGCCCTTGACCGCGTTGATGCTCATGCACGCCGCCGCCAACTGGCTGTCGAGCTTGGCATAGAGCGGCGCGCCCCAGCCTGCTGGCACGCCGTCGGCGACGCATTCGACGATGGCGCCAAGCGACGACCCCGACTTGCGCGCCGCGTCGAGTACGGACTCCCACAGCGGCACGGTGCCGGCGTCGGGGCAAAAGAACGGGTTGTTGTCGATTTCCGCGTCGTCGAAGCGGCTGCGGTCGATGGCGATGCCGCCGATTTCAACGAGATAGGCGCGGATCTTGACCTCGGGAATGACCAGCCGCGCTACCCCGCCCGCAGCCACGCGTGCCGCAGTTTCGCGCGCCGATGACCGCCCGCCGCCACGCGGATCGCGCAGGCCGTATTTCGCGTCATAGGCATAGTCGGCATGGCCAGGGCGATAGGCGCGTGCCACCTCCGAATAGTCCTTCGAACGCTGGTCGACATTCTCGATCATCAAGCTGATCGGCGTGCCCGTC
>CALMPZ010000347.1 GCA_937871645.1 uncultured Polymorphobacter sp. | reverse complement strand
TTCGGGCGTCGGGTTGAGCCAGACGGCGCTGTGATAGACTTCGGTGATGCGCTTCAACCAGACCTCGCCGGCTTCGTCGTTCCAATGTTCGACCGAGCCGCCGGGATAGTTGATTTCATACGGGCTCATCGAGGCATCGCCGACGATGATGATTTTGTAATCATGCGCGAATTTGTGGAGGATATCCATGACGGGCGTGCGTTCGGACCAGCGGCGCTTGTTGTCCTTCCACATCGATTCATAGACGAAATTGTGGAAATAGAAGAATTCGAGGTGCTTGAACTCGCTGCGCGCCGCCGAAAACAGCTCCTCGCACATCTTGATATAGGGATCCATCGAACCGCCGACATCAAGGAACAGCAGCACCTTGACGGCGTTATGGCGCTCGGGGCGCATGATGATGTCGAGATAGGCCTTTTTGGCGGTACCGCTGACGGTTGCGTCGAGATCGAGCTCGTCCGCCGCACCGTCGCGGGCGAACTTGCGCAGGCGGCGCAGCGCCACCTTGATGTTGCGCGTGCCGAGTTCGACATCGGCGTCGAGGTTCTTGAACTCGCGCTTTTCCCAGACCTTGAGCGCCTTGCCCTGGCGCTTGCCCTGCTCGCCGATGCGGACGCCTTCGGGGTTCATGCCGCCCGACCCGAACGGCGAGGTGCCGCCGGTGCCGATCCACTTGCTGCCGCCTTCGTGGCGCTTCTTCTGTTCCTCGAGGCGCTTCTTGAGCGTCTCCATGATCTCGTCCCAGCTGCCGAGCGACTTGAGCTTCTCAAGCTCCTCGTCGGACAGGTTCATCTCGGCGACGATCTTGAGCCATTCCTCGGGGATCTCGACCTTCTCTTCGCCGTAGACCGTCTCGATGCCCTTGAAGACCTTGGCAAAGACCTGGTCGAAGCGGTCGAGCAGCGCCTCGTCCTTCACATAGACCGAGCGCGACAGGAAATAGAACTCGTTGATATTATTCTCGATAACGCCCTGCTTGAGCGCTTCGAGCAAGGTCAGATGCTCCTTGAGCGACGCCGGAATCTTGGCTTCGCGTAGCGCATCGAGGAAGTTCAGGAACATGGCAGTCCGATCGCGTTCTAAGGCGGATTACAAGCTGTCAGTAAACGCCACAGTTGACGCCCGCGTCAACCCTGCTGGTCGCCGGCACATGGCGCGGGTCCGCACCCGCGAGGTCTTTTTGCCGCCCGGGCGGCCGACACCGTAGAACTGGCGACACCGTAGAATTGCCTAATGATTGCGCGGTGCAAACCGCTTATTATGCCGCAGCATTCAACGCACGGGGCACGACTCACATGAAATACGCAATCATTCTGTTGGCGGGCACATCACTGATGGCCAGCGCCGCGATGGCGACCAACGCCGATGCCATCTGGTATGGCGGCCACATCATCACCGTCGATGCCAAGGCGTCGACCGCCGAAGCGGTGGCGGTCAAGAACGGGCTGCTCGTCGCGGTCGGCAAGCAGGCCGATGTCGAAAAGGCCGAGCGCGGGCCGGCAACCGCCATGAACGACCTCAAGGGCAAGGTGATGGCCCCGGGCTTCATCGACGGCCACAGCCATTTCAGCTTCGCGCTCGACATGGCCGATCAGGCCAATGCCTCGGCGCCGCCGGTCGGCCCCGGCAGCAGCCCTGCCGCCATCGTCGCGGCGCTCAAGCAGTTCGCCACGGCGCGCAACGTCCCCGCGGGCCAGCTCATCGTCGGCTATGGCTATGACGAAACGCAGATGCAGGGCGGCCAGCCGCTCAGCCGCGACATTCTCGACGCCGCTTTCCCGAACAATCCCGTCTATGTCATCCATGTTTCGGGGCATGGCGCGGTGCTCAACAGCCTGGCGTTCGCCAAATACGGCATCTCCGCCGCAACGCCGACCCCGGCCGGCGGCATCATCCAGCGCAAGCCGGGATCGATGGAGCCATCGGGGCTGGTGATGGAAACCGGCTATCTGCCGGTGTTCCTCGCGAAGACCCCGCCGACCCCCGACGAACTCGTCAAGCAGCTCAAATTTGCGCAGGACATGTATGCCAGCGCCGGCATCACCACCGCGCAGGACGGCGCGACGCACACCAATGACCTCGCCAATTTCCAGAAGTTCGCGGCGGCCAAGCTGCTTTACCTCGACTTGGTGTCCTATGCCTTCTTCCTCGAACTCGACCCGATCATGAAGGCCAACCCGCCGGCGAGCTGGGGCAAGTACGGCAATAATTTCAAGCTCGGCGGCTGCAAGATCGTCAGCGACGGCTCGCCGCAGGCCAAGACGGCAGCGTTCACCACGCCCTACCTGACCGGCGGCCCGACTGGCCAGGTCAACTGGAAGGGCGAGCTCAGCGCCACGCAGGACCAGTTCAATACCGCGATGAAGCTGTGCTATGACAATGGCTTGCAGGTTCTGGTGCATGTCAACGGCGATGCGGCCGTCGATGCCGCGCTGTCCGCCCACGAATACGCCGCCGCCGGCAGCCTCGGCAAGGACCGGCGCACGGTGCTGGTGCATTCGCAATTCGCGCGGCTCGACCAGCTCGACAAATACGTGCCCTACAAGATCATCCCGTCGATGTTCACCGAACACACCTTCTTCTTCGGTGATGTCCATGTCGCCAATCGCGGCAAGACGCAGGCCTATTTCGAAAGCCCGATCAAGACGGCGATCGGCATGAAGCTGCAACCGACCAACCACACCGATTTCAACGTCGCGCCGATCAACCAGCTGTGGACGATCTGGACGGCAGTCAACCGCACGTCGCGCACCGGCGTGGTGATCGGTCCCGAGGAACGCATCACGCCGTACCAGGCGCTGCAGGCGATCACCATCAACGGCGCGCATCAATATGGCGAGGAAGCCAGCAAGGGCTCGATCGAAACCGGCAAGCGCGCCGACCTCGTGATCCTTGATGCCAACCCGCTGACGGTCGGGCATGACAAGATCAAGGACATCAAGGTCGTGCAGACGATCAAGGACGGCAAGGCGATCTACACGGCGCCGTAAATCCCTCTCCCCTCGCGGGAGAGGGCGACTCGCGGTACGCGAGCGGGGTGAGGGGGGCTCCACGCTTGCCGCGGTCGAACCCCCTCACCCGCTCAGCTGCGCTGAGTCGCCTCTCCCCACCGGGGAGAGGGTAGGCATCAAAGCAAGTCGCCCTGCGCCCCCGCCTGATGCGAGGCGCGGGTTTCGACGCGCGCCGCCTTGCGGTTGATGCCGGCGAGCGGCGGCAGGCGCGGCGGGTTGTTGTGGAACAGGTCGGCCGGCGTGACGATCTGGATGCGGTCGAAGGTGCCGAACGCGCAAGCATATTTGCCGGCGCTGGCGGCCTCGACCTTCATCGGGCCGGTGGGTTCATATGCCGACAGGAACAGCGCGAGGTCGTAATTCTCGCGCTCCATGACGCCGCGCAGGTCGCGGATCATCGCGACGCCGATGTTGGTGCCGGCCTTGACCGAAATTACGCCGGGCAGTGCCGCGCCTTTCTGGTCGCCGAAGAAATAGAAATGGCCGTCGACGCCCTTGTCGGCGCCCTTGCGGCCACCGTCGAGCGGATAGCCGCCGACCTTGAGGCAGAACCAGTTCTGGAACTCGTGCGGTTTTTCTGCGGCGAGGCGCAGCGCGCTGTCCTTGTCGGCGGGCACGCCGATGGTGGCGAAGTCGATGCCCGGATAGCCTTCGCGCAGCCGCTTTTCGATCAGCCCGATGGCAAGGTGCGTGACATCGATGCCGATCCAGCGCCGCCCGAGTTTTTGTGCGGCGTCGGTCGCGGTACCGCAACCGCAGAACGGGTCGAGCACCACGTCGCCGGGGTTCGATGACGCGGCGATGATGCGTTCGAGGAGGGCGACGGGCTTCTGGGTTGGGTAGCCGAGACGTTCGGCGGCAAGAGAATGGATGGGTGCAAGATCATCCCAGAGGTCC
>CALMPZ010000346.1 GCA_937871645.1 uncultured Polymorphobacter sp. | reverse complement strand
TTTTTTCCAGTGTATCGAGCCCGGTTGGTCGGGCCCTGGCCTTGGCCATGATGCGACGGCGCGCGCGCAACTGGATGCGGTGCTGGCATCGGGCGTGGCGGCGGTGTGCGACGCCGACGTATTCAGCTTGCTGGCGGGCAATCCCGAAGCACTGCACGCCGCCGCGGTGCTGACTCCGCACGAAGGCGAGTTCGTCCGGATGTTCGGCGCGCTGCCCGGCAGCCGCATCGACCGCGCGCTGGCGGCGGCGGCACGGGCGCGCACGGTCGTGGTGCTCAAGGGTCCCGACACCATCATCGCGGCGCCCGATGGCCGCGCTGTCGTCAATGTGCATGCGTCGGCGGCGCTGGCGACCGCCGGGTCGGGCGACGTGCTGGCAGGCATCATCGCCGGGCTGATGGCCCAGGGGCTGGCACCGTTTGACGCCGCGTGCGCCGGCGTCTGGTTGCACGGTGATGCCGGCGTGCGTGGCGGCGTCGGGCTGATTGCCGAGGATTTGCCCGAGCTGCTGCCCGCCGTGCTGGCGGCGCTGGCATGAACAGCAATGACCGCAAACAATGGTCCGACATCGTCCGCATCGCCGGGCGCGGCGACGGCGCGACCGAGGACGGGCGCTATTTCCGCGCCACCGTCACCGGCGACCGCGTCCGCGAAATCGGCGGCAGTATCGAGGTCGAGCCCGGGCCCAACCATGCGACACCGGTCTGCGGGCATTTCCCCGATTGCGGCGGCTGCGCGATGCAGCATGTCAGCGACGCCTATTACGCCGAATGGGCGCTTGAACGGCTGCGGCGGGCGCTGATCGGGGTGGAGATCGGCGAGATTGCGCCGCTGCACCTGTCGCCGCCGCGCAGCCGGCGCCGGGCCGCGCTGCGGGCGACGCGGCGCGGCAAGACGCTGACGCTGGGGTTCAACGCCGATTCGAGCCACAGCCTGATCGATTTGCGCGAATGTCACGTGCTGGTGCCCGAACTGTTCGCGCTGGTGGCGCCGCTGCGCGCGCTGCTCGGGCAGGCGCTCGGCGAAGGGCAGGGGGCGGGCATTTCGCTGACCCTGAGCGACAATGGTGTCGACGTGTTGCTCGCCAATGTCGCAGCAACGACGTTGAAACAGATCGAGCGGCTGAGCGATTTTGCGGCGCGCCACAGCCTCGCGCGGCTATCGGTCGAAGGCCCAGCGGGGGTCGAGACGATTGCCGAGGCGCAGCCGCCGGTGCTGCGGTTTGGCGGCGTGCCGGTTGTGCTGCCGCCGGCGCCGTTCCTGCAGGCGACGCGTGACGGTGAGGCGGCATTGACGGCGGCCATGCTCGCAGGAGTCGGCGATGCGCCGCGCGTCGCCGACTTGTTTTGCGGGCTGGGGACGTTTGCGCTGCCGCTTGCTGCCAACCGGCGCCGCGTGCTCGCCGCCGACAATGCCGGTCCGGCGATGGCGGCGCTGACGGCTGCGGCGCGCGGGGCGGGGCTGTTGCTGCTACCCGAGGTGCGCGACCTGTTCCGGCGGCCGATGGATGTCGAGGAATTGAAGCGCTTCGACGCCGTGGTGTTCGATCCGCCGCGCGCCGGTGCCGCATCGCAGGCGGCGATGCTGGCGAAGTCGAATGTGCCGCGCGTCGTCGCGGTGTCGTGCAACCCGGTCAGCTTTGCCGCCGACGCGCGGACGCTAGTGGCGGGCGGCTACCGGCTCGTCAAGCTGACGCCCGTGGCGCAGTTCCGCTGGTCGCCACATCTTGAGCTTGTGGCGGTTTTCGAGCGCTAGGCCAACAGCAAGAGCCTCCGGCGGGCAGGCTTGAGGCCTGCACCCGATTGTCTTTCGTGACCAATTGGGCAGCGTCGGTTTTCGCAGCACCGGCAGCAGTTGGGTGCAGGCCGCCATCTTGGACAAGAACTGGCCTGCCCGCCGGAGGCCCTTCAACTTCTCACAATTCTCATCGAGTACGACTTGCGATATGTTGCGCGGCGGGGAGGAACTGCCGATGAACCGCGACCCGCGCATCGATGCCTATATCGCCAACGCCGCGCCGTTCGCGCAGCCGGTTTTGACGCGGCTGCGCGCGGCATTTCACCAGGTGTCGCCCGACCTTGTCGAGGCGGTCAAATGGGGCATGCCGGCGCTGGTCTACAAGGGCGTGCAGGTCGTCAATTTTGCCGCCTTCAAGGCGCACGCCACCTGCAATTTCTGGAGCCGCGAGGTGGTCGGCGACGCGGTGCTGCCCGCGGCCGAAACCGCGGCGATGGGCCAGTTCGGGCGCATCACCTCCGAGGCCGACCTTCCCGATGACGCGACCTTGACGGCGATGATGGCACGCGCGGTGGCGGCCATCGATGCTGGTGCCAAGCGTAGCGCGCCACCCAAAAAGCCCAAGCCGGCGATCGCCATGCCCGATGATTTCGCCGCCGCGCTCGCTGCCACCAACGGCGCGCGAGCGCATTTCGACAGCTTCCCGCCGGGCGCACAGCGCGACTATCTCGAATGGGTGACCAACGCCAAACAGGCCGCAACACGCAGCCGCCGCATCGCGCAAGCCGCCGAATGGATTGGCGACGGCAAGCGCTACGACTGGAAATACAACGCCTGCTGAAACTCAGTGCAGCAATGCGCCGAGGACGGCATGCACCGCCAGCGCCAGCAGGCACAGGCTGCTCAGCAGGAACAACATGAAGCGGATGCCGACGATGTTCGTCGTCGCCTGCACCAGGCTGTGGACGATGCGGATCAGCACATAGGCCCAGGCCAGCCAGGCGTTGAGCCCGTCGCCCATCCCCATGATCGCCAGCGCCAGTGCGACGGCATAAAACGCCGTCGGCTGCTCCATCAGGTGGTTGTAGTTGTGCGCCACCCACATCGTCTTGTCGGGCAGGACGCCGTCGAGCATGTTGGGCTTGGTGCCGCGCACCTTGCTGATATCGACGCCCATCTTTTTGAGCGCGCCCATGCGCGTCGCGAGCATCCACACCAACATCACCATCGACCACAGTGCGAGTACCGCGACCGGCGCCAGAATGCCGCTATGCATGATTTTTTCCCCCGCATTTATGACAGCTGGAGACTGCCCCGATTTGGCGGGGCCGTCAATCAAGCGGGGGCGTGCGCCGGCGCTGCCGCCTAGGCCGCCTGCTCACCACCGACGCGCAGTTGCAGGTCGACCGGCTGGCCGCGCCGCACGACGGCGATGCGGACGGTCGTGCCGGCCTTGGTGTCGGCGACCAGCCGTGCCAGATCGCGCGAATCGTCGACCGGCTTGCCGCCGAAGCTGCGGACGATGTCGCCGGCCTGCAGTGCCGACTGCGCGGCGGTGCCGTTGGGATCGACCTGAGCGATCAGCGCGCCCTTGGTATCGGGCGCACCGAGCTGGCGCGCGATATCGGGGGTCATGGTCTGCAGCACGACGCCGATGCGGCCACGCGCGACATGGCCTCCCGCGACGATCTGGGCGACGACGCGGTGCGCCATCTGCGCCGGAATGGCAAAGCCGATGCCGACATTGCCGCCCGACGGCGAGAAAATCGCGGTGTTGACGCCGATGACGCGGCCCGCCGCATCGAACAACGGCCCGCCCGAATTGCCCGCATTGATTGCGGCATCGACCTGCAGGAAGTCGTCATACGGCCCGGCGCCGATTTCGCGGCCGCGCGCCGAAATGATCCCCGACGTCACGGTGCTGCCGAGCCCGAACGGGCTGCCCACGGCGAAGATCGGGTCACCGACACGGGAGTGGTCGCTGTCGCCCCAGGCGACGGGCTGGAA
>CALMPZ010000345.1 GCA_937871645.1 uncultured Polymorphobacter sp. | reverse complement strand
GTGCGCCCCTGCGCCCTGGCCAGCGCGCCGAAGCTGCGATCGGCGGTCGGCTCATAATCAGGATCGGCGCCGAGCGCATACATATCGTCCCATTTCGCCAGCATGTTCGCCGCCAGCGCATGGCTTTCGGTCGGCGGCTCGCTGAGCATGGCGGTGCGAAACGCCGGATCGGCGAGTTTCGCGGCACGTTCGGCAATCGGCAGCCCGGCAATCGCCTTGTAGCGCGGATAGAGGCTGAACGGATTGAGCGTCAGTTCGAGCCCGAGCAGCACGCCCACCGCGCGCGGCGCGACCTGCGCGCGCATCGGCAGCCCGGCTTCGGTCGCGTCGGTCAGCGCATCGAGCAGCGCCTTCCAGCCATCCTTGGCGCGCGCCGATTGCGCCAGGCTGAAACTCAGCGGCCGGCCACTGGCTTCGCACAGCCGGCGGAACATCGCGAATTCCTCTACCGGATTGGCGAAATCGGAGACGAACTGCAGCACGCCCTTGCCGGCTGCCTTCAGCCCTAGCGCAATGCCCATCAGCTCGTCTTCGGCAGCCGTCAACGTCGGTGTCGGCTGGCCGTCGCTGGTGCGGTGGTTGAGCGTGCGCGATGTGCTGAACCCCAGCGCGCCGGCGTCGACGGCGCGCTTGGCAATTGCCGCCATCGCGTTGATGTCGGTCGGTGTCGCCGGCTCGCGATTGGCGCCGCGCTCGCCCATGACGAACACCCGCAGCGCGGCGTGCGGCAGCTGCAGCCCGATATCGATGTCGAACCGGCGCTTGCCAATGGCATCGAGATAGTCGGGGAAGCTCTCCCAGTTCCACGGCAGGCCTTCGGTCAGCACCGGAAACGGAATATCCTCGACCCCCTCCATCAAGCGGATCAGCCGGTCATGGTCCTCGGGTTTGCACGGCGCGAAGCCGACGCCGCAATTGCCCGAAATCACCGTGGTGACGCCGTGCCAGCTCGACGGCTGCAGCCGCTCGTCCCAGCTCGCCTGGCCGTCGTAATGCGTGTGGACATCGACAAAACCCGGCGTGACCAGCATGCCGCGCGCGTCGATTTCCTCGGCGCCGTGCCCGCTGACCGTACCAACGGCAACAATGCGCCCGTCGGCCACCGCGACATCGCCGACAAAGCGGTCGCCGCCGCTGCCGTCGATGATGGTGCCGCCACGAATGACCAGATCATATGCGCGCTGCATGGAAATTCCTCACCCAATAACGTTTTGCCGACAGGCTGTCCCCGAAGCGATTGCGAGTCAAGTTGCCCGCGCCTATTGCGGGTCGGATGCGTTTCGAGGAGCCCCGCCGATGACCCCCACCGCGAAAATCCTGTTGCTCGGCTCGGGCGAACTGGGGCGCGAGTTCGTGATTTCGGCCAAGCGGCTCGGCTGCACGGTCATCGCCTGCGACAGCTACGCGCACGCCCCGGCGATGCAGGTCGCCGACGGTTGCGAGGTGTTTTCGATGCTCGATGCCGACGCGCTGGCCGATGCCATCACCCGCCACGCCCCCGACCTCGTCGTTCCCGAAGTCGAGGCGATCCGCACCGAAGTGCTGCAGGCGTTCGAAGACAATGGCGTCCATATCGTGCCATCGGCGCGCGCCGCCGCGATGACGATGAACCGCGACGGCATCCGCGACCTCGCCGCCAACACGCTCGGCCTGCGCACCTCGCGCTACCGCTACGCCGAAAGCCTAGGCGACGTGCTCGCCGCTGCCGACTTCACAGGGCTACCGTGCGTCATCAAGCCGGTGATGTCGTCATCGGGCAAGGGCCAGTCGACGGTGCGCGACGCGGCCGAACTCGCCGCCGCCTGGGACTATGCGGTGGCCAACATGCGCGGCGACCGCGCCAAGGTCATCGTCGAGGAATTCATCGCCTTCGACTATGAAATCACGCTGCTGACGGTCAGCGCTGCCGACGGCATCCACTTCTGCCTGCCCATCGGCCACCGCCAGGAACGCGGCGACTATCAGGAAAGCTGGCAGCCCGCGCCGATGTCCGACGCCGCGCTGGCGGCCGCGCAGGACATGGCGCGCAAGGTCGTCACCAACCTCGGTGGGCACGGCATCTTCGGCGTCGAATTCTTCGTCGCCGGCGGCGAGGTCATCTTCTCCGAACTGTCGCCGCGCCCGCACGACACCGGAATGGTGACGCTGATTTCGCAGAACCTCACGCAGTTCGACCTGCACGCCCGTGCCATCCTCGGGCTGCCGATTCCGCCGATCAAAATGATCGCGCCCGCTGCCGCCTCGGCCGTCGTGCTCGCCGACCGCGTCGCCGAAGCCTTCACCGTCACC
>CALMPZ010000344.1 GCA_937871645.1 uncultured Polymorphobacter sp. | reverse complement strand
ACACCTCCACTCTGGCACATCGATGCCGTCGGGGGGCGTCCACCCCATCACCCCAAATCCGTCATTCACGCCCAAGCAGAACAAGCAAGTAAGGGGCGCGGGCAAAGCCCGCGCGTCGGACGGGTTCGTCGGCTTTGCCGCCGCCCCGCCGGCCGGGCACTGCGCGCGAGTCCGCGCGTAAGGCGGAAATTGCGAAGGGCAATTTTCGCCTTACGCGCTGGCCGCGCTTGGCCTCACATCGGCGGGGTTGAGCCCTTGGCGCCGACGACGAGACTGTTGCTCGCCAACGACCCATCGGGCTGCTTCTGCGCAAAGGTGAACACCTTCGCACCCTTCACCACCACCGACGCATCCGCCGGCGCGAACGCCACGATCGGCACCGTCACCGGCACATAGACCGTCTGCTTGCCACCCTTGTAGTTGACCGTCAGCGTCCGGCCGTTCTTCTTCGACAGCCCGCCTTCGGTGACATCATCAACATTGCCGTTGGTCATCGAGCTGGTGGCGCTGGTGTCCCAGGGGCGATGGCCTTCGCCGACGCCGCGCATGCTTTCGGGGAAGACATGGACTTCGTTCGCCACCAAAGTGCCGTTCGGACCGGGCTCGGCCGCCGTCCCGATAAAGCTGTTAGGCTTGATCGCATCGATGCCGATGACGGTCGACGAGGTGAATCGCGACTTCGGCGCGAGCAGCAGCACGATCGGCTTGCCGTTCTTGCCCATGATACCGATCTTCATCCCCGCCTCCGCCGTGCCGGCGACGCTGGTGACCGTACCGCGCACGCCGACCGGCGGTGCCGCCTGTGGTGCGGCACCCATCATCTGTGCGCTCGCCGCAGTCGCGGTCAGCAGTACCGGCGCCAGCGCCAAAGCAGCAGCGCGAAGCAAAATCTTCATGTCGAATTCCCCTGTTGTGGTTGCAGTCCGCGGCCAGCCTATCGCAGTGCCGCCGCGACCGCAAATGCGCTCGCTTGCCGCACCGCCCCCTTCCCGCGTGGCCGCCTTGCGTGTAGGTCTGAACACATGAGCACACGTCCTGTTTTCGGCATCATCGCCTGCAACCGCACCACCGGCGGCGAGGCCGCGCAATCGGTGATGACGCGCTATGTCGCCGAGGCGATGCGCTACGCCGATGCCGCAGCGC
>CALMPZ010000343.1 GCA_937871645.1 uncultured Polymorphobacter sp. | reverse complement strand
GCCGCCTTGGGGAAGCGGCGGCGTCAGCCATTGAACGCAAAGGGCCTCCGGCGGGCAGGCCTTGGGCCTGCACCAATAATTTGCGTGCGCGCAACTGCGACCAGCCTTCGTCGTGGCAGCACCGCCCCAAACCTATGGTGCAGGCCTGAGGCCTGCCCGCCGGAGGCACTTTCTCGTCCTGGCAACCCCAGTTCAATGCGAAATGGCACCGGAATCTCTTGCACCCTATTTGAATCCTCGACCTCGCTCATCCCGAGCGAGGTCAGTTCAATTTCAATGAGACGCAGCTCACAGCCTGTAACGCTCGACAATCTCGTAATTCGAGCCGCCGCCACCCAACGTCGACTCATACAGCGCAAAGCCGGCCACCTCGAACGTCGTCGCCGGCAGCGTGCGGGCCAGAAAGCCGTCGATGGCACCAGCGCTGCGGTTCAGCCGCGCCAGCGTGATGTGCGGCAGGAAGGCGCGTGTTTCGGGGGCGATGCCGACGCGTGCCAATGCCTGTTCGATGCGCTGGTTGAGCGCCTTGATGGCGTCCTGCGGCGTAACGCCGATCCACAGATTGTCGGTGATGCCGCGGGTGTCGAAGCTGCCGGGCGCGCCGAGTGCCAGCGTGAACGGTGCGCCATGGACGCGGCCCAGTGCGGCGGCGATGTCCTGCGCGGCGTGGCGATCGACCTCGCCGATGAAGCGCAAGGTCAGGTGGAGTTGGTCGTCGGTCTGCCAGCGCGCGCCGGCGACGCCGCCCATGGCCGCGAGCAGCACGTCGCGCACCGCAACTGGAAGTTCGAGCGCGACGAACAGACGGTGCATCACTTTGGCACGCCTATTATTTCGGCCCGAGCGCCGCCTCGACCGTCGGCAGGATGCGCTTGACGATGACCGCGACCCCCGCGGCATTGGGGTGCATGCCGTCCGCCAGCTGCAGCTTGGGTGTTGCCGCGACGCCGTCGAGGAAGAACGGATACAGCCGCACCTTGTGCTTCGCCGCAAGCGCGCCGTACATCGCGTCGAACTGCTTGACGTAGGTCGCCCCCAGATTGGGCGACGCGCGCATCCCCGCCAGAACCACCGGAATCTTGCGCTTGCCGAGTTCGGTCAGCATCGCATCGAGGTTGGCCTTGGCAATCGCCGGGTCCTGGCCGCGCAGCATGTCATTGGCGCCGAGCTCGAGGATGACGAGGTCGGGCTTGGTCTTGAGCCCCGCCAGCACCCAGTTCAGCCGTGCGCGCCCGGCCGTCGAGGTATCGCCCGACACGCCGGCGTTCTTGACGGTGACGTCGCGCCCGGCCTTGACCAGCGCCACCTGCAGCTGCGCCGGGAAGCTTTCGCCGGGCTTGAGTTGATACCCCGCGCTCAGGCTGTCGCCGAATGCCAGCACCAGTTTCGGCGCCGCGTGCGCGACCTGCGACACCAAAACCAGCAGCGACAGCAGCGCCAACTGGTAAAGCGGACGCATACGCCCATATGATTGCAGCCACCGCGTCACTTTGTTCCGGAACCTCCATGCACAATCCCGTCGATACTATCGTCATTGATGCCGCGAATGTCACGCTGCGACTGGGGCGCGGCGAGGCGGCGGTCGATATCCTGCGCGGCGTCGACCTGCGCGTCCGCGGTGGTGAAAGTGTCGCCATTCTCGGGCCTTCGGGATCGGGCAAATCGTCGCTGATGGCGATCCTGTCGGGGCTCGAACGCGCCACCACGGGACAGGTGCAGGTCGCCGGCCATGATTTCACCCGCCTCGACGAAGACGGGCTGGCGCGCGCCCGGCGCGGCCGCATCGGCATCGTGCTGCAGGCGTTCCACCTGATCCCGACGATGACCGCGCTCGAAAACGTCGCGGTGCCGCTCGAATTATCAAGCCACGCCGACCCCTTCACCCGCGCCCGCGCCGAACTCGAAGCCGTCGGCCTCGGCCACCGCCTCAGCCATTACCCCGCACAGCTTTCGGGCGGCGAGCAGCAGCGCGTCGCGCTCGCCCGCGCCACCGCCCCCGGCCCGATCCTGCTGTTCGCCGACGAACCCACCGGCAACTTGGACGCGGCCACCGGCGGCGCCATCGTCGAGCTGATGTTCGCCAAGGTCCGCGCCGGTGCGTCGACGCTGGTGCTGATCACCCACGACCCCGAACTCGCGGCGCAATGCGACCGCATCATCGAAATGCGCGACGGCAAGATCGTCCACGACTCCGCTGCGGTCACCGCCTGATGCTCGCGTTACGCATGGCGCTGCGCGAACTGCGCGGCGGATT
>CALMPZ010000342.1 GCA_937871645.1 uncultured Polymorphobacter sp. | reverse complement strand
AGTCGTCCGTGCGTTACCAGTACCAGTCCGATCATAAACCAGCTTCATCCTCTAAACGGCCTGCGCCGCCGTCAATTTGCCCCAGACGCATCTGGCGCCCTATACCTGAACCAACGCCGCGTCACTATCGACATCGCCGTGGCGGTCGCGGTGGACGACGGTCGCGTCATAGCCCGCTGCCGCCAGCCGCGCCGCCATTGTACGCGCCACATAGACCGAGCGGTGGCGCCCGCCGGTGCAGCCGAACGCCACCGTCAGATAGGCCTTGCCCTCGCGCCCATAGCCCGGCAGCAAGGTCAGCAGCAGATCGGCGATGCGTTCGAACGCCGGCGCGAAGGCCGGGTCGGCGGCGACATAATCCCCCACCGCCTTGTCCTCGCCGGTCAGCGGCCGCAGCGCCGGTTCCCAGTGCGGATTCGCCAGGAAGCGCATGTCGAACACCAGATCGGCATCGCGCGGCAGCCCGCGGGCAAAGCCGAACGACATGATCGTCAAGGTCAGCGCCTGCACGCCGGGGCGGCCGAAACGGTCGGCGAGCGCGCGGCGCAGGCCCGGCGTTTCATAATCGGTGGTATCGATGACGACATCGGCCCAGCGCCGCAGCGGCGCCAGCATCTCGCGTTCGCGCGCAATGCCGTCGGCAGCCGGGCGGTCGAGCGCCAGCGGATGGCGGCGGCGGGTTTCGGAAAAGCGCTTGGTCAACTCGCCGCCGGTGCAATCGAGGAACAGCATCTGCACATCGGTGCCGTCATGGCGCAGCGCGCGCAGCCGTTCGACGATGGTGTCGGCGTCAAAGCCGCGCGTCCGCGAATCGATGCCGAACGCCAGCGGCCGCTCGGTCTCGGCGCCCTCATGCGGTTCGAGCAGCCGGTCGAGCAGCCCGAGCGGCAGATTGTCGACGGCCTCATAGCCCATGTCCTCGAGCGCTTTCAGCGCCGTCGATTTGCCCGCGCCCGACATGCCGGTCACCAGCAGCACACGGCCGGCGAGCGGCGAAGGTAATGAATCCTTGGGCATGGCCGGCACTTCTACTGCCAATGCAGGGGCGATGCCAAGCGATGCACCAAGTTGCGGGCCAAAACGCCGCAGCGCCGCCTCGACCTTGAGCGGCGCCGACAGTTCGAACGGATCGAGCGCGAGCAACGGCAGCGTCACCCCGGCAATGCCATGCGCCACAGGGTCCGGCAGCCGGTCCGGCCGTGCCGCCAGATCGAACGCCATCGC
>CALMPZ010000341.1 GCA_937871645.1 uncultured Polymorphobacter sp. | reverse complement strand
TCGAAACTCGGCCGGTGCGATGAGCGCGCGGGCCAGATCCCGCCGCATTTCAGCCCCGCTCATCCCGAGCGAAGTCGAGGGACGCGCCGGGGCTGTTGCGTGTCCCTCGACTTCGCTCGGGATGAGCGGCTTTGGTGCAACCGGATTCGGACGCTACCCACCCCCGGTCCCTCCTGTGCCGGGAGGGGAGCAGTAAGGATGACCGAGCTCGGCGTTTCGGTGCGCGACCTGACCAAACGCTACGGCGCGCGCACGGTGGTCGATCATATCGCGCTCGACCTCGCGCCGGGGCGGATCTGCGGCTTCCTCGGCCCCAACGGCTCGGGCAAGACGACGACGCTGCGGATGATATGCGGGCTGCTGATTCCCGATGCCGGCAGCGGCAGCGTGCTCGGCATGGACCTGCTGCGCGACCGACTGCGGATCAAGTCGCAGATCGGCTACATGACGCAGCGCTTCGGGCTGTTCGAAGACCTGACGATCCGCGAAAATCTGCGCTTTGTCGCCGACGTCCACGGTCTCGCCAACGCCCGCGACGCGGTCGATGCGTCGCTCGACCGGCTCGGGCTGGCGAGCCGCGCCGACCAGCTGGCGGGCAGTCTTTCGGGTGGCTGGAAGCAACGCCTGGCGCTCGCGGCTTGCGTGCTGCACAATCCGCGCATCCTGCTGCTCGACGAGCCCACCGCCGGCGTCGATCCGCAGGCACGCCGCGACTTCTGGGACCAGATCCACGCGCTGGCCGCCGACGGCGTCACCGTGCTCGTGTCGACGCACTACATGGACGAGGCCGAACGCTGCCACGACATCGCCTATATCGCCTATGGCGCGATGCTGGCGCGCGGCACTGCGGCCGACATCGTCGCCGCGAGCGGATTGTTCGCGCTGACCGGCACCGGCGCCAATGCCGACCGGCTGGCGCACCAGCTGCAGCAGATGTCCGGCGTCGATACCGCTGCGGCGTTCGGCGCCACCATCCATGTCTGCGGCCGCGACCCGGCGGCGTTGCGCGTGGCGGTCGCCGGGTTTCCGGCGGTCGACTGGGCCGAAGCCGCACCGACGCTCGAGGACGTGTTCATCGACCTGATGCGCACCGCGCCCGACAACAGCGTGGTGGCCTGGTGAATAGCCTGCGCCGGATCTGGGCGATGCTCGTCAAGGAGGCCGCGCAATTGCGCCGCGACCGCTTGACCTTCGCGATGGTGTTCGTGCTGCCGCTGGTTCAGCTGTTGCTGTTCGGCTTTGCCATCAATACCGACCCGCGGCACCTGCGCGCCGCAATCGAAGTTGGTGATTACAGCGCCGCGACGCGGTCGATCACCTCGGCGCTGGTCAACAGCAGCTATTTCGACACGCGCGCGCTGGTGACGCGGCCCGGCGAAGGCGAGAAGCTGCTGCGCGACGGCAAGGTGCAATTCTACATCGTCATCCCGCCTGATTTCACCCGCGCGCTGGTGCGCGGTCAGCGCCCGCAACTGCTGGTGATGGCCGATGCCAGCGACCCCGCCGCGACCGGGCCGGCGGTGGCGGCGGTCGAGACCGCGGTCAATGCCGGGCTGGCGCATGACCTGATCGGGGCGCTCGGGCCGCGTGCGGCAACCAAGGGCCCCGTCGATGTCGTTCTGCAGCGGCGCTACAACCCCGAAGGCATCACCAGCCACAACATCGTACCGGGGCTGCTCGCGGTGGTGTTGTCGATGACGATGGTGATGATGACCTCGGTCGCGGTGGCGCGCGAACGCGAACGCGGCACGATGGAGAATCTGCTGGCGATGCCGCTGCGGCCCGCCGAGGTGATGATCGGCAAGATCCTGCCCTATGTGCTGATCGGCGCGGCGCAGACGGCGCTGATTTTGGCTGCGGCGCGGCTGATTTTCGATGTGCCGTTTGTCGGCTCGGTGCTGCTGCTCGGCGCGGTGACGATGCTGTTCATCATCGTCAGTCTTTTGCTGGGGTTCACCATATCGACGCTGGTCGCGACGCAGTTGCAGGCGATGCAGATGAGCTTTTTCTACATATTGCCGAGCATATTGCTGTCGGGGTTCATGTTCCCGTTCTACGGCATGCCCGCCTGGGCGCGGGCGCTGGGCGAGGCCATTCCGGTGACGCATTTCCTGCGGCTGGTGCGCGGCATCATGCTCAAGGGCTGGGGCGCCGGCGACGCGGTGCAGGAGATGCTGGTGCTGGTGGCGATGGCGCTGGGGTTTGCGGTGGTGGCGACGCGAAGATATGGCAGCACGCTGAGCTGACCCCCTCCCCGCAAGGGGGAGGGAGAGCATGAAAAAGGCGCCGGAGCTTTCGCCCCGGCGCCTGATTTCCTGTTCGTCGTCGCGGCTTAGCGCGAGTAGAATTCGACGACGAGGTTGGGTTCCATCTTCACCGCATAGGGCACTTCGTCGAGCGTCGGGACGCGGACGTAGGTGGCCTTGTGGCCGTCGATCGAAACATATTCGGGGACATCGCGCTCGGTCAGGCCCTGGGCTTCGAGCACCAGTGCCATTTCCTTGGCCTTCGAGCCGAGTTCGACGACATCGCCGACCTTGACCTTCGCCGAAGCGATGTTGCAGCGCTTGCCGTTGACCAGGATGTGGCCGTGGTTGACGATCTGGCGCGCGGCGAAGATCGTCGGCGCGAACTTGGCGCGATAGACGACCATGTCGAGGCGCTGTTCGAGCAGGCCGATGAGGTTCTGCGAGGTATCGCCCTTCATGCGCACGGCTTCGGCGTAGGTGGCGCGGAACTGCTTTTCGGTCACGTCGCCGTAGTAGCCCTTGAGCTTCTGCTTGGCGCGCAGCTGGATGCCGAAGTCGCTGAGCTTGCCCTTGCGGCGCTGGCCGTGCTGGCCGGGACCGTATTCGCGCTTGTTGACCGGCGACTTGGGACGGCCCCAGATGTTTTCGCCCATGCGGCGATCGAGCTTGTACTTGGCATTTTGACGTTTGGACATGGTCGCTCCGATTTGCTGTAACTCGGCCGACAATAGCGTCAGGCCGAACCCCGGTCCCGCACCATCCGGCCTCAAAACCGGATGCGACGCCTGCTTCACCGGGGGTGCAGGGTCAATTGCGAAGGCGCGTCCTTAGGAGGATGGGGCGACGAGGTCAAGCAAAAGCGCCTAATAGGGGTGTTTTCATTGACGCCGAGGCCCTGCGACTGCTAGGAGCGCGTCTTGCCTTTATCACCGGAGTTGCCCGATGGCGCGCGTCACCGTCGAAGATTGCGTCGACAAAATCCCCAACCGCTTTGAACTCGTGCTCATGGCGGGCCAGCGTTCGCGCCAGATTTCGAGCGGCGCCGAGCTGCTCGTCGACCGCGACCGCGATAAAAACCCCGTCGTCGCGCTGCGCGAAATCGCCGAGGTCAAGGTGCATCCCGCCGAGCTGCAGGAAGCCATTGTGGCGTCGATGCAGCGTGTCGTGCAGGCGGAAGACGATGCCCCCGATGCGATCGGATCGATTTCGGCGTCGGCCGAGGCTTTGCGTCTTACCGCTGCGCAGCCGCCGCGGAACCAGAACCTCGGGCCGGATTACGAGTAGAGCGCAGGCTCGATTGCGATAGCGGGCCTTCTTCAAACTTGAACCAGCCTCGCTCATCCCGAGCGAAGTCGAGGGACACGCCCAGCGGTGGGTTTGTCCCTCGACTTCGCTTGGGGTGAGCGGGGTTGGGATGTTTGGCGACCAAGCGCTGCAAAAACGTCGCTTTGCACCCACTCCCGCCACGCGTACCGCGCGTTGTGCCCCTCCCGTGCCGGGAGGGGAAAGAAGTAGCGGGTTGCGCGTTTCGCCCCCTGCCCCCACTATCGGGCCATGCTGCGCCAGTATGAACTCGTCGAACGTGTAAAATCCTATGACCCCGATGCGGATGAGGATTTGCTCAACCGCGCCTATGTCTTCTCGATGAAGGCCCACGGGTCGCAACTGCGCGCCAGCGGCGACCCCTATTTCAGCCATCCGATCGAAGTCGCGGGCATCCTCACCGACCTGCAGCTCGACGACGAAACCATCGCGACGGGCATTCTCCACGACACCGTCGAGGACACCGTCGCGACGCCTGAGCAGATCGAGAAGCTGTTCGGCGCCAATGTCGCGCGGCTGGTCGACGGTGTCACCAAACTGAGCCGCATCGAGGCGCAGACCGATACCGAACGCGCCGCCGAAAACATGCGCAAGTTCCTGGTGGCGATGTCCGACGACATCCGCGTGCTGCTGGTCAAGCTCGCCGACCGCCTCCACAACATGCGGACGCTCGATTTCATCAAGAACCCCGACAAGCGCCGCCGCATTGCGCGCGAGACGATGGATATCTATGCGCCGCTCGCCGAACGCATCGGCATGTACGACTTCATGGACGAGTTGCAGGAACTCAGCTTCCGCCAGCTCGAGCCCGAAGCCTATGCCACGATTTCCAAGCGCCTTGAACAGCTGCGCGCCGGCGGCGGCGATGTCGTCAAGCGCATTTCAAGCGGCATCCGCATGCTGCTCGGCCAGGCCGGGATCGAGGCCGAAGTCGTCGGGCGCGAAAAGCGGCCCTATTCGATCTGGCGCAAGATGCAGCGTCGCCACATGGCGTTCGAACAATTGTCCGATGTCATGGCGTTCCGCGTCGTCGTCGATGATCCGGCGACGTGTTACCGGGCGCTCGGCGTGCTGCACCGGCGCTGGCCGATGGTGCCGGGGCGCTTCAAGGATTTCATCTCGACGCCCAAGCGCAACGGCTATCGCTCGCTGCATACCACGGTGATGCACAACGAGAACATGCGCATCGAAATCCAGATCCGCGACGCCGCGATGCACGCCGAAGCCGAACTCGGGCTGGCAGCGCACTGGGCCTACAAGCAGGGCGACGAGGGCGCCGCGGCGCGCGAATCCTATCCGTGGATTAGCGACCTGCTCGAAATTCTCGACCATGCCGCCAGCCCCGAGGAACTGCTCGAACACACGCGCATGGCGATGTTCCAGGACCAGGTTTTCGCGTTCACGCCCAAGGGTGAGCTGATCCAGCTGCCGGCGGGTTCAACGGCGGTCGATTTCGCCTATGCCGTGCACACATCGCTGGGCGACAGCTGCATCGGCGCCAAGATCAATGGCCGCACAGTCGGCTTGCGCGACACGCTGGTCAACGGCGACCAGGTCGAGATTCTGCGCTCCAAAACCGCCACTCCCGATCCGGCGTGGGAGAGCTTTGTCGTCACCGCCAAGGCGCGGTCGGCGGTGCGGCGCCACGTCCGCAATCTGCAGCGCGAGGGCCAGCTGGCGATGGGCCGCAAGCTGTTCGACGAAATTGTCGCGCGGCTGAAGCGCCCGCTCGACGACACTGCGATTGCCGAGGCGCTGGCGCGGCTCAAGCTCGCCGACCGCAACGCGCTGTATGTCGCGCTGGCGCGGCAGACGCTGACCGACGCGGCGCTGCTCGAAGCGGTGCTGCCGGGGTCGACCGTCGGGCTCGGCAAGGCCGGCAAGCGCGGCAGCAAGGCCGCGAGCGCACGCGCCGGCCAGCAGGCGGCGATCCCGATCACCGGGCTGACACCCGGCGTCGCCTACCGGCTCGAGGAATGCTGCCACCCGATTCCCGGCGACCGCATTGTCGGGCTGCGCCGACCGGGCACCGGCATCGAAGTTCACCGCATCGATTGCGCGATGCTCGAAGGCGATGACGGGCTCGAATGGCTCGACTTGCGCTGGGTCACCGACAGCGAAGTCGCCGTCGCCCAGCTGATCGCCGTCGTCCACAACAAGCCCGGCGCGCTGGCGGCGGTGACCGGTATCCTCGCGCACCACGGCGCCAATATCGTCAACCTCAACCTGCGCGACCGCGACCGCCAGTTCCACAGCTTCGTCATCGACATGGAAGTCGACGGGCTGGCGCATCTGACCAACATCATTGCCGCCCTGCGCGCGACACAGTCGGTGGTGTCGGTCGAACGTGGCTAGCGCCGATTTCCGAGGCGGTATATTGTCAATGCACTCTGCAGGAGGCCTTGCAATGAGTGACTTCACCAATCCCAGCATCATCAGCCACGTCTCGGTCGGCACATCCGACGTCAAACGCGCCTGCGCATTTTATGACGCGGTGCTCGCCACCATCGGTGCACGGCGCGTGCTCGATGAAGGGTTTGCCGTCGCCTACGGCAAGCAGTTTCCCGAATTCTGGGTGCAGCCGCCGCACAATGGCGCGCCGCCGCAAGTCGGCAACGGCGCACATTTTGCCTTCTCTGCCGGTTCGCGCGCCGAAGTCGATGCGTTTCACATTGCCGCGCTTGCGGCAGGCGGCAAGGACGACGGTGCCCCTGGCCCACGCCCCGACTACGGCCCCGAATATTACGGCGCTTTCGTCCGCGACCTCGATGGCAACAAGATCGAGGCGATGTTCTGGGACGGCGCGCCGCCGGAATAGTGCGCAGGCTGGCAATGGCAAGCGTGACCGGCTAGGAACGCTGTCATGAACGTCGAAGCCATTCTCGCCGAGTTCCGCGCCGCCAATGCGCTGCTCGAAGGTCATTTCATCCTGTCATCGGGGCTGCGCAGTCCGCGCTATCTACAGTGTGCGCGCGTGCTGATGAGCCCGGCGCGTGCCGAGCGGCTGTGCAGCGCGCTGGCGGCTAAGCTCCCCGAGGCAGTGCGCGCCGAGGTTACGGCGGTGGTGGCGCCGGCAATGGGCGGCCTCATCTGCGGTTATGAACTGGCGCGCGCGCTGGGCGTCGACTCGATGTTCGTCGAGCGGCCGCAAGGCACTTTCGAACTGCGCCGCGGCTTCGCGCTGACGCCGGGGCAGAAGGTGCTGATGATGGAAGACGTCGTCACCACCGGATTGTCATCGCGCGAGGCGATTGCTGCAATCGAAGCCGCCGGCGGCAAGGTCATCCATGCCGCATCGCTCGTCGACCGCTCGAATGGCAAGGCGGATCTCGGCGTGCCGTTCACGCCGCTGATCCGCCTCGATGTGCCAAGCTATAGCGCCGACGCGCTGCCGGCCGAACTCGCGGCGATACCCGCCATCAAGCCGGGCTCGCGCGCTTGAAGGATCGGGGCGTGACCAAGCTGCGGCTGGGCGTCAATATCGACCATGTCGCGACCATCCGCAACGCGCGCGGCGGGGCGTTTCCAGACCCCGTGCGTGCGGCGGAAGTAGCCGACAGCGCCGGCGCCGACGGCATCACCGCGCATCTGCGCGAAGACCGCCGCCATATCACCGATGACGACCTCGACCGGCTGATCGGCACCATCAGCCTGCCGCTCAACCTCGAAATGGCTGCGACCGACGAGATGCTGGCGATTGCGCTGCGGCACAAGCCGCACGCCGCGTGCATCGTCCCCGAACGCCGTGCCGAACGCACCACCGAAGGCGGTCTCGATGCCGCCGGCCAGCATAACAGCCTGGCGCCGATTGTGGCGCGGTTGAAGGCTGCCGGCATCCGCGTCAGCCTGTTCATTGCCCCCGAAAAGGCTCAGCTCGATGCGGCAGCGCGGCTTGGTGCGCCGGTGGTCGAACTCCACACTGGTCCCTACGCGCACGCCGAAGGTGACGCGGTGGCGGTCGAACTGATGCGGTTGCAGGCGGCGGCGACCTATGGCGCGTCGCTCGGCCTCGAAATCCATGCCGGCCACGGCCTGACCTACGACAATGTAGGGCCGGTCGCCGCGATCCCCGAACTTGCCGAACTCAACATCGGGCATTTCCTGATCGGCGAGGCGGTGTTCAGCGGGCTTCCAGCAGCGATTGCCGAAATGCGGTCGCGGATGGACGCCGCGCGTTCATGAGCGTGCCCCGATGAGCGTGATCGGCATTGGCTCGGACCTGTGCAATATCGACCGCATCGCCGGCTCGATCGACCGCTTCGGCACGCGCTTCCTCGACCGCATCTTCACCCCTGTCGAACAGGCGAAATCCGACCGCCGCCAGATGACCCGCGCCGCGACCTACGCCAAGCGCTTCGCCGCCAAGGAGGCGTGCTCGAAGGCGCTCGGCACCGGGTTTCGCAAGGGCGTGTTCTGGCGCGACATGGGCGTCGTCAACCTGCCGTCGGGCGCGCCGACGCTGCAGCTGACCGGTGGCGCCGCCGAACAACTGGCGTGCATCACGCCGGCAGGGCATAAGGCTGAAATCCATCTGACGATGACCGATGACCACCCCTGGGCACAGGCGTTCGTGCTGATCTTCGCGGTGCGGCTCGACATCTTGCCACTCGATAAAGGCCAATCATGACCGACAAGAAAAAGACCGACTGGGTGGGCGAGCTCAAGCAACTGGCGCTGCTCGGGCTGATCGTGTTCGGCATCCACAGCTTCATCGCCAAGCCGTTCTTCATCCCGAGCGAATCGATGCTGCCGGGGCTGGTCACCGGCGACCGGCTGATCGTGTCGAAATACCCCTATGGCTATTCGACGATGTCGCCGAGCTGGATCAGCCTGCCCACGGTGCCGGGTCGCCTGTTCGGCCGCTTGCCCGAGCGCGGCGATGTCGTGGTCATCAAGTCGCCGATCGACCATGTCGATTACATCAAGCGCCTCATCGGGCTGCCCGGCGATACCGTCGAAATGCGCGACGGCCAGCTCTGGCTCAACGGCGTTGCAGTGCCCAAGACGCCGTTGCCGCCCGCAGATTTGGTCGTGTCGCCCAACACCGATTGCCTCGATCCGGCGGTGGTGCAGTACCGCATCGTCCGTCCCGACGGCGTCACCGTCTGCCGCTACCCGCGCTACCGCGAGACGCTGCCGGGCGGCGCCAGCTATGACGTGCTCGACCTGTTCCCGACGCCGCAGGACAACACGCCACCGATGATCGTGCCCGAAGGCCATATCTTCCTGATGGGCGACAACCGCGACAACAGCGAAGATAGTCGCTTCCCCGCCGAAATGGGCGGGCTGGCGATGCTGCCGATCGAAAACCTGGTCGGCCGCGCCGAATTCACCACCTTTTCGCTCGACGGGTCGACGTCGCTCAACCCGCTGAGCTGGTGGGGCGCGTTGCGCGGTGACCGCGCCTTCATGTCGTTGCGCCCGCAGGTGTCGGCGCCGCCGGCGAAGAACTGACGACAATGGCGCGCAAGCCGGCCACGCCCAAGCCGCCACCCGCGCCATTGTCCGCGAGTCCGATCGAGCCGCACAGCGAACGCGGCCGCAACGCGCTGCGCGATGCCAGCATCTGGATCGGCATGGCAGCTTTCGTCTGGCTGGCGTGGAAACTCGCGCCGATGCTGATGCTGATTATCGGCGGGCTGGTGGTGGCAGCGGCGCTGCAGGGTGCCGAACGCCAGCTGTCGCGGATATGGCGCGCGCCGATGCAGGTGCGCATGGGCGTCGTCATTTTCGTGCTGCTGGCGCTGCTGACCAGCTTCGTGCTGTTCGCCAGCTACCAGCTTGCCGAACAATATGCCCAGTTGCGCAGCACGCTGACGGCGCAGTTCATTGCCTTTGCCGATTATGCACGCGGCAATGGCGTCGATTTCGGCGAGGCCGGGCGCGACCCGGTCGGCGCCATGCAGCACCGATTTGCCGGCTCGCTCGGCAGCGTCCGCGAAACTGTCGGCAGCTTCGTTGGCGCCATCGGCAGCCTGGTCTTCATGCTGATGATCGGCATCTATGTCGCGGTCGATCCGCGCATCTATGAACGCGGCATTGAGTGGCTGACTCCCGAAGCGCACCGCGCCGGTATGGCGGCAACCGTGATGGCGTGCGCACGAACGCTGCGGCACTGGATCGGCGGTCGTATGCTGGCGATGGCGATCGAAGGCGGCATCATGTTCGTCGGGCTCTGGGCGGTCGGTGTGCCACTCGCAGGGCTGCTCGGGCTGACGGCAGGACTGCTGGCATTCATCCCGACGCTGGGGCCGATGATTGCCGGCGTCATCGTCGTCGCGATGGGCTTTTCGGCCGGCGTCGATACCGGGCTGTGGGCGCTCGCCATCTTCGCGTTCGTGCAATTCCTCGAAGGCTATGTGCTGACGCCGATCATCGAGAAAAAGGTCGTCGACCTAGCGCCCGCCGTCGTGCTGGCGGCGCAGCTGCTGTTCGGCGTGCTGTTCGGCATCATCGGCGTGGCGCTCGCCGATCCGATTGTCGCGATGGCCAAGGTGGCGCTGTCGCATCGCAGCATGGCGACGCAGCCCGACGCTGCAGGCGACTGAAACTGTCAGAATAAGTTACACTTTTGCAGGGCGATTTACGCGGAGCAATGAATTCGGGCTTCGCGTCCAATATGTTGCGCATTCATTAAAGATTGGCACGCTTCTTGCTTTGCGTTTGCAATGCAGGGCAAGCTCGCCGCTGCAACAGGGGAGTCACAAATGAAGCTGAAATCCGCACTCATCGGCGCTGTGGCGCTGCTTGCGCTGCCGTCGGCGGCTAACGCGCTCGTCATCGGCTCGTCCGACGCCGGCAATTGCTATCCGTTCATGTGCAACGACAGCGGCAGCAACCTCGGCCAGTCGTTTCACTTTCAGCAGATCTATGACGGCGCCTTGTTCGGCGGCGCCGTGCAGTTCGATACGATCACCTTCTTCGCCGATGACGGCGTGTCGGGTACCGTCCTCAACGGCAATTATGTCATCAGCTTTTCAAGCACGACTGATGCCGTCGGCAGCGGCTATCCGGTGACCAATGTCGCCAACACCGCGAGCTTCTACTCCGGCAATCTCGGTGGTGCGATCGGCCCATCATTTTCGGTATCCGGCGCAAACTACGTCTTCAACCCGGCCAACGGCAACCTGCTGATGGACATCATTGTCTCCAACCAAGACAATGTCGGCAACGGCACTGGCAACAGCTACAACAGGGCCGACTACACTGGCATCCAGACCAGCCGCGCGGTCGATGCCGGCGCGGGCGGCACCTTCAGCGGCACCGGCGGTCTGGTGACCGAGTTCAACACCAGCCCCGCAGTCCCCGAACCCGCCAGCTGGGCGCTGATGATCGCCGGCTTCGGCATGTTGGGCACGGCGATGCGCCGCCGCCGCACCACCGTCGCGGCCTGATCCGACCACAAAAAAAGGCGGCGGCGGTTCACACCGCTGCCGCCAATTTTGTGTCAGCCTGCCTTTTTAAGTCTGTCGAACGGGCTTACTTGCCTTTGACGCCAAGCAGTTCGACTTCGAACACCAGCACTGCATTCGGCGGAATGACGCCGCCGGCGCCGCGGGCGCCGTAACCGAGCTCGGGCGGGATGGTGAAGCGGTACTTGCTGCCGGTCTTCATCAGCTGGACGCCTTCGGTCCAACCAGGGATGACCTGGTCGAGCTGGAACACCGCGGGCTGGCCGCGCGCGACGCTTGAATCGAAGACCGTGCCGTCGATCAGCTTGCCTTCGTAGTGGACAGCGACAGTGTCGGTCTTGGCCGGGCTCGGGCCCGTACCTTCGGTCAGCACTTCATACTGAAGGCCCGATGCGGTGGTCTTCACGCTGGATTTATCCTTGTTGGCCTTCAGGAAGGCGAGGTCGGCGGGGCGCACGGCTTCGACCTGCGCCTGCGTGCCGGCCCAGACCAGCCCGAGCACAATGACGAGCAGCACCAGAACGCCCGCGGCCAGCCATTTGGCTGTCCCCGAGGTCGGCGCGGCCCCGAGGGGCGGCGTCGTTGCCATGTTGCTTACTTGGTGCCGTCGCGCTCGGCGCGCTTGCGCTCGAGCTTGCGGGCACGGCGGACAGCGGCGGCCTTTTCACGGGCGCGCTTTTCCGACGGCTTTTCGTAATGGCGGCGCAACTTCATCTCGCGGTAAACGCCCTCGCGCTGGAGCTTCTTCTTGAGCGCGCGCAGCGCCTGATCAACATTGTTGTCGCGGACGATAATTTGCAAAGCCGTTCACTCCATTCACGTCGCAGCGGCTGGCACAGCCCCCACGCTTGTCAATAATAAAGGGTTGCCGGAAACGGAGTGTCCCCGGCGCGAAGGCAGGGCCATAGCAGAGGGGTTGCTGCGGGTAAAGCGCCGAGAGTCGAATTGATCCGGCCCCATTATCGTGGCGCGCCATCGACTGCGGCACCGCGACACTGGCGAAACGCGCGCCGCCGCAGTAACGTGGTGCCATGGAAACGCAAGACTTGACCCTCGACGAACTTCGTCCGCGCCTGGTGCGCGCGATGCTACCGCATGTGGCGTTCGACGGCTGGACCGCCAAGGCGGTGGCGACCGGAGCGCTCGACGCCGGCATTGATCCCGATATCGCGGCCATCATGTTTGAAAGCCCGGCGGTGATGGTCGAGGCCTATATCGCGCTCGCCGATGCCGACATGCTTGCGGCGCTCGAAGTCGCCAACATCGGTGCACTCAAGGTCCGCGAGCGTATTACGCTGGCGCTGCGCACCCGGCTCGACCAGGCGACACCGCACCGCGAGGCAGTGCGCCGTGCATTGGCGGTGCTGGCGCTGCCCGGCAACCTGCCACTCGCGGCGAAGACGCTGTGGCACACCGCCGACACGATGTGGCGGGCTGCGGGCGACACTGCGACCGACTTCAACCACTATACCAAGCGCATGACGCTGGGCGCGGTGTACAGCGCCTGCCTGCTCTACTGGCTCGACGATGACAGCGAAGGCGGTACCGCAACACACGCCTTCATCGACCGCCGCATCGACAATGTAATGCGCTTCGAGAAGTTCAAGGGGCAGTTCAAGGGGCGCGGCGAAGGCGGACCCAGTCTCGCGCGCTTCCTCGGGCGACTGCGCTACCCCGCAGTTTGAGCCAGATTCGTTGGCGCGTTCTGCCGTTGATGGCCAGCGCGCTTCGAATAGATTGCTCCCCGCCCCTTACGGGCTCGGGAGACAAGTTCATGCGTATCAGTCTTTTCAAATCCAAGCCGGCGCTATTCGTGGTGGCCGGGCTTTCACTCGCGGTCGCCGGCGGCATCGCCACGATGGCAACCGCCACTGCGCCGGTAGCCAAGACTGCGCCCGCCAAGGAGGGCGAGTTCCTGTTCGTCCAGACGTCCAAAGGCATGACCTGGGACGCCGGCACCGGTACGCTAGCGCTGACCGGTGTCAGCCCGACGACGTTGTTCTTCACCGACCGCCCGAATCGCGTCGCCGGCACAATGACCACCGCGTCGTTCGTGCCGTTCTGGAGCAAGGGCAAGGACAGCTTCTCGAAGGACCCACCCAACGCCGACCTGTCGATCCTTGAAAACGGCAAGCTCCAGCAGGTTGTCGTCGAGTTGAAGTCGCCAGTACACAAGGGCGACACGCTGACCTACAACGCCACCATCATCGCCGGGAAGATGCCGGCCAAGGGCGCCAATGTCGCGGTTTTCATCGATATTATCGGCATGCCGCTGTCACCGGTATCGGTCGCCGGCGTGGCACGCCGGAGCTATCGGCGCGCAGTCATTCGCTAAGCAGCGTTGCCACCGGCCGCGCCGGCGGCTAGTCGCATTGCACGCCTGACAGGGGGTGGGCGGGCCGGAAGGCCTGCCCGCCCCCTATTTGCTGGCGCTGGAACCATTCCAGTGATAATCGTTCGCAATACCCCATGGGATATCAACGCAGCGCATGAACACGGCGGCCGACATCAATACCCTTCAACGCGGCGACATAGCGGTCATCGTCGCGGTCGACCGTGGTGCGCGCGACCCGGCCGGCGCGCAGCGGTTGCACGAAATGGGCTTTGACGAGGGCGTCGATATCGAAGTGCTGCACCGCGCGCCGCTCGGCGGCGATCCGCTGGCGGTGCGCGTCGGCAACATGACAGTGGCGCTGCGCAAGTCGCTAGCAGCGCTTGTCGAAGTCGTACCGCAGAGCGCCGCGTGAACGCCGTCACGCCGCCACCAGTCGCCGCGCAACGGCCGCGCCTTGTCGCGCTGGTCGGCAACCCCAACGCCGGCAAGACCAGCCTGTTCAACGCACTGACCGGCTCGCGCCAGAAGGTCGGCAACTATCCCGGCGTCACCGTCGAGCGCAAAGCCGGGCGGCTGGCGTTGCCGAACGGCGAAACCGTCGAGCTGCTCGACCTGCCCGGCACCTACAGCCTGACGCCACGCTCCCCCGACGAGGCGGTGACGCGCGATGTCGTGCTCGGCACCGCGGCGCACGAACGCCGCCCCGACGTCATCGTCGCGGTCATCGACGCGACCAATCTGCGCAACCACCTGCGCTTCGTGCTCGAACTGCGGAGGCTGGGGCTGTCGATGGTCGTCGCGCTTAACATGGCCGACCTCGCCGAACGCGACGGCACGCGCATCGATACCAAGGAGCTGTCGACGATCCTCGGCATGGCGGTCATTCCAACCGTTGCGGTGCGGCGGCGCGGGCTGGCCGAGCTCGCCGCCGCCGTCGCGCCGTTGCTCGGCGCCAGCACCACCGTCCATGCCGCACCGCCCGCCGCCGACATACGGCTGCTGCAGCGCGAAGCCGGTGCGATTGCCAAGGCCGTCAGTGTCGAAAGCGGCGGTGCCAAGCGCTGGTCGCAGCGACTTGATGCGCTGACGCTACACCCGGTGGCGGGGCCGCTACTGCTCGCGGCACTGCTGTTCCTGATGTTCCAGGGCGTGTTTACCCTGGCCGAGGCGCCGATGGAGGCGCTGTCGGGCGGCGTCGCCTGGCTGCAGGGGCTGGCGACTGCCGCGCTGCCCGATGGCTGGCTGCGCTCGCTGCTGGTGGACGGTGTGCTCGGCGGTGTCGGCGCGGTGGTGGTGTTCCTGCCGCAGATACTCATCCTGTTCCTGTTCATCCTGATCCTCGAACAATCGGGCTATATGGTGCGCGCGGCGTTCCTGATGGACCGGCTGATGGCGCGCGTCGGATTGAACGGCCGGGCCTTCATTCCGCTGATCTCCAGCTTCGCCTGCGCCATCCCCGGCATCATGGCGACACGCACCATCGACGCGCCGAAGGACCGGCTGACGACGATCCTGATTGCGCCGCTGATGACCTGTTCGGCACGGCTGCCGGTCTATGCGATCATCATCGCTGCATTCATTCCCTCGACCCAGGTCGGCGGGGTGTTCAACCTGCAGGGCCTGGTGCTGTTCGCGCTGTACGGCTTCGGTGTCGGCGGCGCGCTGCTCGCGGCGTGGGTGTTGCGCCGGACGGTGACCAAAGGCCCGACGCCGACGTTCCTGATGGAAATGCCCAAGTACCAATGGCCGGCGCCGCGCGACATCGGCATCGGGCTATGGCAGCGCGCCTGGGCGTTTCTGGCGCGCGCCGGGACGATCATCCTCGCGTCGACCGTCGTGCTGTGGGCCTTGGCAAGCTGGCCCAACCCGCCGGCCGGCGCGACACGGCCGGCGCTCGAATACAGCATCGCCGGCAAGATCGGCGCGGGGCTGGAGCCGCTGTTCCGGCCGATCGGCTTCAACAAGGAAATCGCGCTGGCGCTGGTGCCCGGCATGGCGGCGCGCGAAGTCGCGGTCAGCGCGCTCGGCACCGTCTATTCGCTGCAGGGCAGCGAGGACGAGCTTGCGGCACCGCTCGTCGACAAGCTGCGCGCGGCATGGAGCCTGCCGACCGCGCTGGCGTTCCTGGCGTGGTACGTGTTTGCGCCGCAGTGCATTTCGACCTTGGCGGTGACGCGGCGCGAAACCAACGGCTGGAAATGGCCGGCGTTCATGTTCGGCTATCTGTTCGCCATGGCCTATGCGGGCGCCGGCATCACCTATTGGGCGGCACGCTGGTTGCTCGGGTAGCAAAACGTTCGACTCGTTTGTGACCAGATCGAACCCGCTGAACCCGCGTTTTGCCGCACCGTCGGTAGGCACGGTGAAGTTTACAATCTGTACGAAGAATCGCTGTTGGCCGAAGTTTACAGTCTGGGCGAAGGTTGATGATTTTGGCCGCCGAATCCGCTGAACGCGTTTCGGGCATCGCTGCAGCCCATCGGGCCTCGCGAAATCGGGCGCGCCTGACGATTTGACGTTTCAAAGAACAGTGGCAACATATAACCTATATGGCGTTTTATGTCAAATACACCGTGCACGGCCGCACTCATGCGGGCTGCGTTTGCGATGGCGGGTCGCTTGCCGGAAACCCGGCGTCGAGCGCGGCATCAAGCGCTGCATCGCGCCGATTGCGCGCGACGCTTGCCGCCATCGCCGCAAGCTGCGCGTCGGTAGCCGGAGTCTGGTGGCGGGCTTTGTAATCGACATAGCTCATCCCGTAGACTTGCTTACGCGCCGCCTCCTTGTCGAGCGCGACACCAGCGTCGGCGGCAGCCTCGGCCAGCCAGTCCGACAGGCAATTGCGGCAAAAACCGCCGTGGATCATCAGGTCGATGTTCTGGACATCGGTGCGCTGCTGCAAATGCGCCACCAAACGGCGGAAGGCGGCGGCCTGAACGGCATCATTGTCGCGTAACATGCGTATGTCTCCGGTATGCAGGTGCAGTCTGACGTTATAAGATGAATTCATTCAAAGACAGCGAGGAAATTTTGGCCCAACTGGTTTCGCCGCGCCGCCGCAAGGTCAAGATTCTCGCCACGCTAGGGCCGGCATCGAAAACCCCGGAGATGATCCGCGCGCTGTATTTCGCCGGCGCCGATGCGTTCCGCATCAACATGAGCCACGGTGCCAATGCCGACCGCGCCGACCTCATCGCCAATATCCGCGCGCTCGAAAAGGAAATCGGCCGACCGCTGACCATCCTCGCGGACTTGCAGGGGCCCAAGCTGCGCTGCGGCAAGTTCGCACATCCCAAGGTCGAGCTGCTGTACGGCAAGACCTTCACCTTCGATCATGACCCGACGCCCGGCGATGTGACTCGAGTCGAGCTGCCGCACCGCGAGCTGTTCGCAGCACTCGCCCCCGGCGCGCGGCTGCTGCTCGATGACGGCAAGATCGTGCTGCGCGTCCACCATATCGATGCGGCGCGCATCGAAACCCGCGTCGAAGTCGGCGGCTTCCTGTCGAACCACAAGGGCGTCAACGTCCCCGATGTCGTCGTGCCGCTGCCGGCGCTGACCGCCAAGGACCGTTCCGACCTGGCGTTCGCGCTCGAACAAGGCGTCGACTGGATTGCGCTGAGCTTCGTCCAGCGCCCCGAGGACGTCGCCGAGGCGCGCGCGCTGATCGGCGGCAAGGCGTCGCTGCTGGCGAAAATCGAAAAGCCGCAGGCGCTCGACCGCCTCGCCGAAATCCTCGAACTCGCCGACGCGGTGATGGTAGCGCGCGGCGACCTCGGCGTCGAACTGCCCCCCGAACAGGTGCCGCCGGCGCAAAAACGCATTGTCGGCATGGCACGCAGCATGGGCAAGCCGGTAGTGGTGGCGACGCAGATGCTCGAATCGATGATCAAGGCGCCCACGCCGACCCGTGCCGAAGTCAGCGATGTCGCGACTGCGATCTACGACGGTGCCGATGCAGTAATGCTGTCGGCCGAAAGCGCCGCGGGCGCCTTCCCCGTCGAGGCCGTCGCCATGATGGACAAGGTCGCGTGCGAGGTCGAGGACGACCCGCAATATTACGCCCGCGTCCACTTCCACGAGACCGTAACCGACGCCACCACCGCCGATGCGCTGTCGGCCGCCGCCGC
>CALMPZ010000340.1 GCA_937871645.1 uncultured Polymorphobacter sp. | reverse complement strand
TGCCGCACTTGGCAAGGGTGTGGCGGCGTCGTGCTACAGCAAAATCCGGAAGCGCAGCGTTTCGGCGCCGCCGTGCGCTTCGGGCTTGGTGAAGCGTTCGATGACCGTGCCGCCATTGGCGGTGATGACAGCGTGCGAGGGTAGATTATCGGCTTCGGCGGTGAGGTCGACATGCGCGAGGCCGAGGGCGCGGGCCTCGTCCAGTATCAGCGCCAGCGCGCGCGTCGCATGGCCGCGGCGGCGCTGCCACGGCACCACGGAATAGCCAATATGACCTGGCACCCAGCCGGGCAGGTCGGCGGTACCGGGCTGCCAGCGGAAGTTGATCGCGCCGCAGAAATCGCGGGCATCGTCAATGATCCAGCGCACATAGCCGGGCAGGCGTGGCATGGTGCTGCCGTCGGGCAGCGTGATCGGCGCACCACGTGCCTCGCGGTCGTCAAGGCTTTCGAGGAATGCTGCCGCATCGGCGTCGATGGCGGCGAGTTGCTCGCGCGTTGTCACCAGCCCGCGGACATTGTCGGGCGACCAGTCGCGGTTGAGCGCGTCGATATAGGCGGGCAGCAGCGCCGCATCGGGGCGGGCGAGGTGGGTCATGCCACCGGCGTCAGCCGCGCGACAGCGTCACCGGCAGCCGCATATAGCCGTGCACGAAGCTCTGTGCCGCGAGTTCGGGTTCGCCGGTGATGTGCGCGGTCATGCGGCGCGCCACCATTTCCTCGATGAGGATCTGGATCTGGATTTCGGCGAGCCGGGCACCGACGCAGCGGTGGACGCCGAAGCCGAACGACAGGTGGCGGCGGGCGTTGGCGCGGCTGATGTCGAACGCCTCCGCGTCGGGGAACACCGCCTCGTCGCGGTTGGCGGAGATGTACCACATCAGCACCTTGTCGCCGGCGCGGATGGTCTGGCCGCCGACTTGCGTCTCGGTCAGGCAGGTGCGGCGCATGTGCGCGAGCGGCGTCTGCCAGCGGATGATTTCGGGGGCAGCCGCGGCGGCTTTCGCGGGGTCGGCGAGCAGCGCCGCCCATTGGTCGGGATAGCGGTTGAACGCCACCACCGCGCCCGACATCGAATTGCGCGTCGTGTCGTTGCCGCCGACGATGAGCAGGATGAGGTTGCCGGT
>CALMPZ010000339.1 GCA_937871645.1 uncultured Polymorphobacter sp. | reverse complement strand
CTAGGCTTAGCCGGCCTGCGTCGCCGCCGCGTAGAGCGCGATGGCGGCGGCGTTCGAGACGTTGAGGCTCTCCATGTTGCCGGTCATCGGCAGCCGCGCCAGCACGTCGCAATGTTCGACGGTGTTGTGGCGCATGCCTTCGCCCTCGGCACCGAGCACCAGCGCCGGTTTGACGCCGTGCAGCGTGGCATCGATCGTCACTTCGCCGCGCCCGTCGAGGCCGATTCGCCAATATCCGGCTTCGGCCATCTCATCGAGCGCGCGCGCCAGATTGACCACCCGGCACCACGGCACGGTTTCGAGCGCGCCCGAAGCGGCCTTTGCCAGCACGCCCGATTCGGTCGGGGCGTGACGGTCCTGCGTCACCAGTGCGAGCGCATTGAACGCCGCCGCCGAGCGCAGGATGGCACCGACATTGTGCGGGTCGGTGACCTGGTCGAGCACCAGCAGCGGGCGCCTGTTGCCTTCGCCCAAAGCGAAGATGTCGCCGATCCACGGGTTCTCGAGCGGCTCGACCTCGAGCACATAGCCCTGATGCGGCGCGTCGTTCGGGATCAGCCGCGCCAGGTCATAGGAATCGCCGTACTGCACCGTCAGCCCCTTGGGGATGACGATCTCCTTGGCGGTTTCATGCGTGACATAGAGCTTGCGATGGACGCGCTCGGGATTATCGAGCGCGGCGAACACCGCATGGCGGCCATACAGGCGCGGGTAGCTGCTTTTTTGCCCGGCAGCGTTTCGGGGGTGTGGTCTGCGTCCCATGGTGCAGCCTGTAGCGGGCCAGTCTGCTGCAACGAAGCGAATTTTATACCAGTTGTTGACAGCGGGGCGCCGGTTCGCCACTAACCGCGCCTCGCAGCCGCAAGGTTGCGACGAAGGACACGTCCGTGGAGGGGTGGCCGAGCGGTCAATGGCAGCAGACTGTAAATCTGCCGGGTTTTCCCTACGTTGGTTCAAATCCAACCCCCTCCACCACCTGTCCCGACGCACGGTGCGGGTATAGCTCAATGGTAGAGCGGTAGCCTTCCAAGCTTCATATGCGGGTTCGATCCCCGCTACCCGCTCCAGCCGCCAGCGCGGCCAACGCGTAAGGCAAAATTCGCCCTTCGCGAATTTCGACTTACGCGCGGACTCGCGCAAGCCCGGCCGGCGGGGCGGCGGCAAAGCCGACGAACCCGTCCGACGACAGCATGGGCTTTGCCCATGCTCCTTGCTTCTTCTTCACTTCCCACCGTCGCTTCCCCCTCACCCCGCCGCGCTGGCGCGCGAGTCGCCCTCTCCCGCGAGGGGAGAGGGAAGGACGTTGCGGGGGTGGCGCTGCGCCGCTACCTTCCCCCACAGGGGGCCCAACACCATGTCGCAACTCCACAAATCACCCGTGCTGCGCGTCGTCCTCGGCCTCGTCGCCGGCCTGCTCCTTGGCCTCCTCGCGCCCGACAGCCTCGCCGTCAAACTCGTCGAACCCATCGGCCAGCTCTGGGTCAACGGGCTGCGCATGACGATCGTGCCGCTGATTGCGGCGCTCCTCATCGTCGCGGTTGCGGGCGGCGAGCGCGGCGCCACCGGCAAGCTTGGCGCCCGGGCGTTCGCGGTGTTCGCGGCGCTGGCGATTGTTGTCGCCATCATCGCGGCATTCGTCACGCCGCATTTGTGGGGCGGACTGAAGCTTGATCCCGCCGACACTGCTGCGCTGCTGGCGAACAGCACCGCTCTGCCCGAAGGGGCGGCGCTGACCCCGCGCGACTGGCTGTTGTCGCTGGTGCCCGCCAACATCGTCAAGGCTGCCGCCGACGGCGCCATCCTGCCGCTGCTGGTATTCACGTTGATCTTTGCCGCTGCATTGGGGCGGTTGCCCGACGCGGTCGCGGCGCCGGTCATCGGTTTCTTCAAGGGGCTGGGCGACGCGATGATGATCGTCGTCGGCTGGGTGCTGATGCTCGCGCCGATCGGCGTGTTCGGATTGGGTGCCGTGGTCGGCGCCAAGCTTGGCGGAGCGGCGGCGGCGGCGCTGCTGCTGTTCTTCGCCGTCAGCATCATCGCCTATTCGGTGCTGACGCTGGTGCTGTATCCGCTGGCACCGCTGGGCGGCGTGTCGATCGGCCGGTTCGCGCGCGGTATCCTGCCGGCGCAGCTGGTGGCGTTCGCCTCGCGGTCGTCGCTGGCATCGCTGCCGTCGATGCTGACAGCGGCGCGCGGCCCGCTCGGCGTATCGGAGCCGGTCAGCGCGTTCGTACTGCCGCTGGCGGCGGCAACGTTCAAGCTGCAAGGGGCGGTCAGCTTGCTGCTCGGCGTGACGTTTGTCGCGACGCTGTATGGCATCCCGCTCGGGCCGGCGGCGATTGCGCTGGCGGCGGGCTACGGCGTGTTGCTGGCGCTCAGCACGCCGGGCATCACCAGCGCCGGCTTGCTGATGCAGGTGCCGCTGTTCGAAGCGCTAGGGCTGCCGGTCGAAGGACTGGCGCTGCTGATCGCGATCGATACGATACCCGACATCTTCAAGACGGTAGCGAATGTCACCGCCGATCTGCTCGCGGCGGTGTTGCTTGACCGCAGCAAAGCTTAGCCGTTGTGCCACAAGGCACTTGCGAGATTTAGCCCGTATCGGTATAGCCGCCCGTCTCGGACCCGGAGGAGTGTAGCTCAGCTGGTAGAGCATCGGTCTCCAAAACCGAGGGCCGGGGGTTCGAATCCCTCCACTCCTGCCATGTCCGGGACCGTCAAGGCCTTGAACTCGGCCGGGACGGGTACGATTTGGGTTGGATGCCCAGCCGCGGTTTCGCGGGTGTCGGTCGCAGTGACCGGTGCAGCGCGGTCCGGGCTGGTTTTTGTTGTTTTACCGTTCAGGCGGGAAGGTTGAGATGGCCAAGACGACCCCGGGTGAGTTCGTTGCGCAAGTTCGCGCCGAAACCGCCAAGATCAGCTGGCCGACGCGTCGCGAGACGATCACCACGACGATTTTCGTGCTGATCATGACCACGGTGCTGTCGATCTTCTTTCTGGGCGTCGATCAGATTCTCGGCTGGGCGGTGCGGTTCCTGCTCAGCTTCGCTTCCTGACGCGACGCTGGACTGCATAAGGGAAGTTTGGATCAATGCCGTCGCGCTGGTACATTATTCACGCTTATTCGGGCTTTGAAAACAAGGTCCGCGAAGCGATTCAGATCGAAGCCGCGCGCATGGGCCTCGATGCCTTCATCGACGCCATCGAAGTGCCGGTCGAGAAGATCACCGAGGTGCGCCGCGGCAAGAAGGTCACGTCGGACCGCAAGTATTTCCCGGGCTATGTGCTCGCCAAGCTCAACATGAACGACGACGTCTATCACCTGGTGAAGAACACGCCGAAGGTGACGGGCTTCCTCGGTCAGCAGAACAAGCCGCAGCCGATTACCGAAGCCGAAGCGGCGCGGATTTTGAATACCAAGGCCGAGGAAGCGGTGTCGACCGCCAAGCCCAAGCTCAAGGTCAATTTCGAAATCGGCGACCAAGTCAAGGTTCTGGACGGTCCGTTCGCCAGTTTCAACGGCATGGTCGAAGAACTCGATTTCGATCATGGCAAGGTCAAGGTTTCGGTGTCGATCTTCGGGCGCGCAACGCCCGTCGAGCTCGCGTTCGAGCAGGTCGAAAAGCCGAAGTAAGTATCCGCGCAAGCGGGTTTGGAAGTGGGAGGCAGCCCTGCGCTGTCGTTTGCACCACATAAGGAGTGCCGAAAATGGCAAAGAAGATTACCGGTTATATCAAGTTGCAGGTGAAGGCTGGCGCTGCCAACCCGAGCCCGCCGATTGGTCCCGCGCTCGGTCAGCGCGGCGTCAACATCATGGAATTCTGCAAGGCGTTCAACGCCAAGACCGAATCGCTCGAGAAGGGTACGCCTATCCCGACCGTGATCACGGTTTATGCCGACCGCAGCTTCACCTTCATCACGAAGACGCCGCCGGCGTCGTTTCTGATCAAGCAGGCCGCCGGCATGAAGTCGGGCGGCACGACGCCGGGCAAGGGTGCGTTCGCCGGTCAGATCAAGCAGTCGCAGATCCGCGAAATCGCGCTGGTCAAGATGGCGGATCTGAACGCCAACGACATCGATATGGCAATGAAGACGATCGAGGGCTCGGCCCGTTCGATCGGCCTCGAAGTAGTGGAGGGCTGATCCAATGGCCGCAACCAAGAAGTACAAGGCGCTCGCCGCCACCGTCGACAACGACAAGCTCTATGACCTCGAAGTCGCGCTGAGCTCGGTGAAGGCCAACGCCACCGCCAAGTTCGACGAAACCATCGAAGTCGCGATCAACCTCAACGTCGATCCGCGCCACGCCGACCAGATGGTCCGCGGCGTCGTGACGCTGCCGTCGGGCACCGGCAAGACCGTGCGCGTCGGCGTGTTCGCCCGTGGCGCCAAGGCTGAAGAAGCCCTCGCTGCGGGTGCCGACGTCGTTGGCGCCGAAGACCTGCTCGAAATCGTCCAGGGCGGCAAGATCGACTTCGATCGCTGCATCGCCACGCCCGACATGATGGGTCTGGTCGGTCGTCTCGGCAAGGTGCTTGGTCCCAAGGGTCTGATGCCCAACCCCAAGCTCGGTACCGTGACGATGAACGTCAAGGAAGCTGTCGAAGCCGCCAAGGGCGGCCAGATTGAATACCGTGTCGAAAAGGCCGGTATCATTCATGGCGGCATCGGCAAGGCGAGCTTCCCGATCGAAGCACTGCGCGCCAACTTCGACGCGCTGCTCGATGCGGTTGTTCGTTCGAAGCCGTCGGGCGCCAAGGGCAAGTATCTGCAGAAGATCGCGCTCAGCTCGACGATGGGCGTCGGCATCAAGGTCGATACCGCAACGGTCGGCCACAGCGTCTGATCCGAGTGACCTAACGAAATGCGAAGGGCCGGGGGCAACCCCGGCCCTTTTCATGTGCAGCGCCGGCGGGTCTGGCCTCAAAACTTGACCCCAAAACTTGACCACCGCGCGAATCCCACTATAGACACGCGCTCTGCTGCGGGCTTGCCCGTAGCACACCGTCCGAGATTGCAGGTGCTGGCAACAGCTTAAGCCCCAAAGGGCCTGCATGAGACGGGGAGAGTTTTTACCGCAAGTGCCGTGCGATGGCGCTTCCGGTCGGTCCGTCAGGAAACTGCGGTGCCGGTGACGACCCCTCGGACGGGCCCTGGAGCCCGTATCCCCCAAAGATATTGGCGCCATGGCTCACCCGCCTGCTGGAATCGTCCGGCAGGTGAAACAAAGGAGAGACTATGGATCGCGCTCAAAAAGCTGAGCAGGTTTCCGGCCTCGCCAAGACTTTGTCCGAGACCTCGGTTGTCGTCGTTGCACGCAACCACGGGTTGACGGTGGCGCAAGTCACCGATCTTCGGATCAAGATGCGGGCGGCCGGCGCGACCTTCAAGGTGACCAAGAATCGCCTTGCGCGCATCGCACTCGAAGGCACGCCCTACCAGCCGCTCGGCGACATGCTGACCGGACCTGTTGGGTTTGCCACCTCCACCGACCCGGTTGCAGCCGCCAAGGTTGCAGTCGATTTCGCGAAGACGAACGACAAGTTCGAAATCGTCGGTGGCGCGATGGGCGCAACGATGCTCGACATCAACGGCGTCAAGGCACTGGCGACACTGCCGTCGCTCGACGAACTGCGTGCAAAGATCGTGGGCCTAATTCAGGCACCTGCGACCAAGCTTGCGCAGCTGGTCAACGCCCCGGCGGGCAAGCTGGCGCGCGTCGTCGGCGCGTACGCTGCCAAGGAAGCCGCATAACGCTGCGCAATTCGCAGCTTAACCCAATGGAAATGCCGCAACGTTTGCGGCGCATGAATGGAGACTACACATGGCTGATCTCAACAAGATCGTTGAAGAACTTTCGACGCTGACCGTCCTCGAAGCGGCTGACCTCGCCAAGATGCTCGAAGAAAAGTGGGGCGTTTCGGCCGCCGCTGCCGTCGCCGTTGCTGGCCCGGCCGCTGCCGCTGCCGGCCCCGCTGCCGAAGAGCAGACCGAGTTCGACGTGATCCTCACCGGCGACGGTGGCAAGAAGATCAACGTCATCAAGGAAGTCCGCACCATCACTGGCCTCGGTCTGACCGAAGCCAAGACGCTGGTCGAAAGCGCTCCGAAGGCTGTCAAGGAAGGCGTCAACAAGGCTGAAGCCGAGAAGCTCAAGAAGCAGCTCGAAGAAGCCGGCGCGACTGTCGAACTGAAGTAAACCGCACGGCGGCTGCGGCCTGGAGGCGGATTGCGCAGCAATCGGCCGAAGGTCCGCAGACTCGCCGAAGGCCGGACGGCACGTGAAGGGGCGGGAGGCAACTCCCGCCCCTTCATCGTGTCCGACGCGCGGCTATGCCGCAATCTTGCTTCCTACCCTTATCCCACCCAGCCTGACTCGCGGGCTTGTCCCGCGGCAGGCCGCCAACCACCACCCCGCCCCAGACGATCCCCAACAACCCCCCTTCCCAAAATCCAACACCCGCCCTATATACCTCCTCACGAAGCAACGCCGCGATTCCCCACACGGAGATAGCGGCGCTTGGTCCCCCTCCGGGACACGGTCCGACTGGCGACACGGACCGCGACGAATTGGAGGGCGCGGCCAAGGTTATCATCACGCTCACGGTGCGGTTCCGGCGACCCCGGAATGCGCACTTTTTCGCGTTGGAATAATCTCCGGCGCGTTGACGAAAAGGCGAGAGAGACACATGGCAACCAAAGCATCGACCCCGGTCGCAACGACCTCGTTCACGGGCCGCAAGCGCGTTCGCAAGACCTTCGGCAAGATCCACGAAGTCGTGCAGATGCCGAACCTCATCGAGGTTCAGCGCGAATCGTACGAACATTTCCTGCGCTCGCGTCCGGCCGATGGCTATGTCTCCGGCCTCGAAAAGACGCTGCGCTCGGTGTTCCCGATCCGTGACTTCGCCGGCACGTCTGAACTCGATTTCGTTCATTACGAACTCGAAGAGCCCAAGTACGACACCGAGGAATGCCGCCAGCGCGGCATGACCTATGCGGCGCCGATGCGCGTCACGCTGCGCCTGATCGTCTTTGAAGTCGACGCCGAGACCGAAGCCCGGTCGGTGCTCGATATCAAGGAGCAAGACGTCTACATGGGCGACATGCCGCTCATGACCGGCAACGGCACCTTCATCATCAACGGCACCGAGCGCGTCATCGTCAGCCAGATGCACCGTTCGCCGGGCGTGTTCTTCGACCACGACAAGGGCAAGACGCATTCTTCGGGCAAGTACCTGTTTTCGGCGCGGGTGATCCCGTATCGCGGGTCGTGGCTC
>CALMPZ010000338.1 GCA_937871645.1 uncultured Polymorphobacter sp. | reverse complement strand
TCACCAGTTCGAACAGCCGCAGCTGGTTGGCATCCATCGGCTTGGGCGGCCGCGCGAAGCTGCCGTCAAGGTGGATGTGGACGTCATGGTCGGCGCTGACCCCGGCAATCGCCGCGGCAATCGCGGCCTGGGCCTGCGCCTGCATTTCGGGGCTGGCGGGGCGGACGTTGAAGCGCAGTACCGCCATGTCGGGCACAATGTTGTTCGGCCCGCCGCCGTCGATCTTCGCCGGGTTGCACGACAGCCCGGGGATCGACTTGACCAGCGCCGCCAGTCGCAGCGCGAGGTCGCTTGCCGCGACAATCGCGTTGCGGCCCTTTTCGGGTTCGCGCCCGGCATGCGCGGCGCGGCCATGCACCACGGCAGCGAAATTGCCGCTGCCCTTGCGCGCGCCCGCCAGCGTGCCGTCGGGCAATGCGGGTTCATAGGTCAGCCCAAGGTGGCAGCGCTTGGCGGCATCCGCGAGCAACGCGGCGGAGCCCAGCGACGAGACTTCCTCGTCCGAATTGATGACGACTTCATAGCCGAACGCTTGCGCAAACGGTGAGGCTTCGAGCACCTGCAGCGCCGCCAGCATGACGGCAAGGCCGCCCTTCATGTCGGCGGTGCCGGGGCCGTTGAGCGTGTCGGCGTCGAGCCATTTAGAGGTCTGGAAAGCATGATCGACCGCAAACACCGTGTCCATGTGCCCGGTCAGCAGCACCCGCACCGGCGCATCGGGGCGTTTGACCAGATGGAAGTTCTGGCCGTGGAACAGCGGCTTCGCGACGCCGGTTGCATCAACAGCGTTCACCGGCGTCGGATCGAGCAACTGCATCGTCCCGCCCAGCACGCCGAACGCACTGACCAGTTCTCTGGCCATTGCTGCCAGCCCGGCCTTGTTGCGGCTGCCCGAATTGATCGCCGACCAAGCCTCGATGCGCGCGACCAAAGGTTCACGTGCGCAGTCGAGCGTGGCGAGGCAATTGGCCTCGACCGGCGACAGATGCGCGGCGGGCAGAGGGTTGGATTCGGTCATGCCGCAGCCTTACCGCGCAGCCTGACGAAACACCACACACATTGTGATATTTCTATCAGCCCAATGTTATTGTGAGTTTAGAGCGGAGCGCCCATCGCGTCGCCCATGCGGCGCATTGCAGCGACCTTGGCATTAAGCGGTGCCCAGTCGTCACGCTCGGCAATCGCTGCCCAGATGGCCTCGATCTCGTCGATGAGCAGGCTGCATGGCGCGGCGTCGGCCCAGTACGGGTGCGCCAGATTGTCGACGGAAACGTGGTTTTCGAGCGCCGCCGCCAGTGCCGTAAAGCCGGGATGGACATAGGCGCCGGGGTTGCGCCGCAGCTTGCCGCCGCGCCAGTCGAACCAGAAGCTGTCGAGCCCGGCGCCCGAGGCTTCGAGCGCGGTCATCAGCGCCACCGCGACCGCGCTGTCCGCCGCAGCATTCAATGGCGCGACGCCGAGCCGCTTGAGCAGTGCTGCGGTCAATGCCGCGTCATAGCGCGCGCCGAAATCCTTGAGCGCCGGCGTCAGTGTCTCGACGCTGGCGAGCAACCGCAACGCGCCGGCAAGCTGGAACACGTTCCACTGCAGCGCCTCCGCCTGGCGTCCGAAACTGTACAGCCCGTGATGGTCGAAATAGGCGGCGGTGAAGGCAGGCTCCCACACCGGCGCAAAGCGGTAGGGGCCGTAATCGAAACATTCGCCGGTGATGTTGATGTTGTCGGTGTTGAGCACGCCGTGGACGAAACCCGCCGCCATCATGCCGGCGGCCTGCTTCGCGGCACCGGTCACCGCGTGGTCGATCAGCGCCGCGACCTGCGCGTCGGTGTCGGCAATATCGGTGCCGCCGCCGAAATAGTGGCGCAGTACATAGTCGATCAGCCGCCGCATATCGTCGGGCAGATCGAGCGCCGCGAGGCGCTGGAACGTCCCGTAGCGGATATGGCTGTGGCTCAGCCGCACCATGACCGCGCTGCGTGTCGGTGAGGGCTCATCGCTGCGCGCCAGATCCTCGCCGGTTTCGATCAGCGAAAACGTCTTCGACGTATTCAGCCCCAACGCCTGCAGCATCTCGGTCGCCAGTATCTCGCGGACGCCGCCCTTCAGCGTCAGCCGGCCGTCGCCCGACCGGCTCCACGGCGTCTGCCCCGAACCCTTGGTGCCGAGGTCGAGCAGGCGCCCGCGCGTGTCTTCGAGTTGCGCGAACAGAAACCCGCGGCCGTCGCCGAGTTCGGGGTTGTAGGTGCGGAACTGGTGGCCGTGGTAGCGCAGCGCCAGCGGCTGCGGCAAACTGCCGGGCAGCGGCGTGAAACGTCCGAAATGCGCGCACCAGTCGGCATCGCTCAATTCGTCCAACCCCACTTCGGCGGCAGCACGGTCATTGCGAAAGCGCAGGATGGTTTGCGGGAAATCGGTGGGCGCGACTGCGTCGTAAAAGCCGTCACCCAGTTCGTGGATGGCGGCGCGCGGTTTCAGATACACGTCAGCAATTGGCCATTGTCGTCATAGCCATAGGCGGCGCGGACAAAGCGGATCGTCTCGTCGATGATCGCGGTGCGCTCGGCCTCGTCGGTGGTTGACATGACGGCTTCGATGGCATTGCCGACGACGGCATAGGTCAGTGCCGAAGCGATCGGAACGTTGAGGTTGGCGGGGCCGCCGTGCTTGGCATAGGCGGCTTCGTGCTGCTTGGTCGTCCAGGCGCAGACGGTGTCGCGCGAGCTGAGGTAGAAGGGTTCGGCTTCGGGGTTGCCGTGGATGCCGGCGGGCTTGCCCATCTTGGCGCCGGTGTCGCAGCCGGTATCGGTGTAGTTTTCCCATTCGCGGTGCTGGGACATGAATTCGAACGCCCGGCGCAACACGATGCCGGGTTCAAGGTCTTCGAGCGGGTCGCCTTGCCACATGACCTCGATCATCGATTCGCCGTACATGCGGCCAATGTCGGCGAGCAAATTGCGCTTCGACCCGAAGTGATAGAAAATCGAGCCTTCCGAAACATCGGCTTCGCGCGCGATGTCGGCAGTGCCGGTGGCGCCATAGCCCTTGGTGGAAAACAGCATGTTCGCAGCGGCAAGCACGCGCTGCCGCGTTTCGGCGGGGTCATAGCGACGCGCGCGGCAATCTGCCTTGGCGACAGCGGCCTTTACGGCATCTGCCACGATGGTCGTTGCGCGGCGCTTGGCCGGCGTCTCTATTGCACGCGTTGCCACAATGATTCTTCTCACCTATCCCCAATCGCCGAGCATATACTGATAACTGAGTCATAGTCAAAAGTTTCTGAACAGGGCCTTGACGGGCCTCCAACCGGACCAAAACCATGCGCGCCGACACCCCTTATACCGATGGCTGGTACTGGTCGCTCGACGGCCTGCGGCTGCACTACCGCGACTATGCAGGTGATAGTACGAAGCCTGCCATCCTGTGCCTGCCGGGACTCACGCGCAACGCCCGCGACTTTGACCGGCTGGCGGCACGACTCGCGCCCGGCTGGCGGGTACTTTGCGCCGATCTGCGCGGCCGCGGCGAATCGGCCTATGCCAAGGACTCGCTGACCTATGTGCCGCTGACCTATCTGCAGGATATCGGCCAGCTGCTCGATGCGGCGCAAGTTGAGAAGGTCATCGTCATCGGCACGTCGCTCGGCGGGCTGCTGGCGATGCTGTTGCCGTCGACCCAGCCCGGCCGCATCGCTGGCGCCGTCATCAACGATATCGGCCCGGTCATCGAACAAAACGGCCTGGCGCGCGTCCGTGCCGGCGTCGGCCATGGCGGCCCGTGGCCGACCTGGGTCCATGCCGCGCGCGACCTGGCGGAGCGCAACCCCGGCATCTATCCCAAATGGGGGCTGGAGGAATGGCTGGTGTTCGCGCACCGCGTCGCCCGTGCCTCGAGCAGCGGCCGCATCGTGCTCGATTATGACGCGCATATCGCCGACCCGATGCGGCTGCCCGGTGGCGATGCCGGGCATGACATGTGGTCGGCGCTCGCTGCGCTGGCCGACGTGCCGGTGCTGTCGCTGCGCGGCGCGCTGTCGGACATTTTCAGCGCGGCGACGCAAAAGGCGATGGCGGCGCGGCTGCCGCTTTTGAAGGCTGCGACCATCGCCAACGTCGGCCACGCACCGACGCTCGACGAAACCGCCAGCACCAAGGCCATCGATGCGTTCTTTGCAGAGCTTGCAGGCTGACCGTTCCGCCGCCAAAGTGCGGCAAATTTTGGGGAGACACTAAATGACTGATCGCCACGTCTGGAAACTCGCACACCGCCCCGTCGGTGACATCGCCGACGGCGATCTCGTCTACACCACCGAAGCCATGCCCGTACCCGGCCCCGGCCAGTTCGTGCTGCGCGTCATCTACCTGTCGCTCGACCCGACCAACCGCATCTGGATGAGCGACCAGGAACAATATATGCCGCCAGTCGAAATCGGCGCCGGCATGCGCGGCGGCGTCTGCGGCCGCGTCGCGGCATCGAACAAGGACGGCGTCAACGTCGGTGACCTCTATGCCGGGCTCGGCGAATGGGCCGACTATATCCTGACCGACGGCACCGGGTTGGTGCCGCTGCCCGAACTGCCCGGCATCAGCCTCGCCGAAAGCTTCGGCACGCTCGGCCTCGTCGGCCCGACCGCCTATTTCGGTCTGCTCGACATCGGCCAGCCCAAGCCCGGCGAAACGCTGGTGGTGTCGGCGGCCGCCGGCGGCGTCGGGCAGATTGTCGGCCAGATCGGCAAGATCAAGGGCTGCAAGGTCATCGGCATCGCCGGCGGCAAGGCCAAGTGCGACTATGTCGTCAACGAACTCGGCTTCGATGCCTGCATCGACTATAAATCACAGGACGTCGGCAAGGAGCTTGACCGCCTCGCCCCCGAAGGCGTCGACATCAACTTCGAACAGGTCGGCGGCAAGATCATGGAGGCCGTGCTGGCACGCATGAAGCTGTTCGGACGCATCCCGCTGTGCGGCATGATCTCGCAGTACAATGATGTCGACAGCACCGAGCCGCCGGGCATCTGGACGATGATGCTGATGCGCCGGCTGACGGTGCGCGGCTTCATCGTCACCGACTTCGGGCCGCGCTTCGGCGAAGCTGCGATGGCGCTGGCGGGCTGGATCATGGAGGGCAAGCTCAAGACACGGCAGGACATTCGCGTGGGGCTGGAACACGCCGCCGAAACGGTGAAGGACCTGTATAGCGGCGGCAATTTCGGCAAGCTGCTTGTCGAAGTCACGCCGCCGTAAAGGGGGACGATAAGGGCCTCCGGCGGGTAGGCCTGAGGCCTGCACCCATTTGTTGGCGCACAACAATCGGGTGCAGGGGTCACCCCCCGGCCTTCGCCGGGGCAGGCTCTGCCCGCCGGAGGCCCTTCCTACCCCTTCATCTGCCGCTCTGCCGCATGATGCTCTGCCAGTTGCAACAGCGCATCGAGGTCGTCGCGGCTGATATCGAAGCTGTCGTGCATGTCGGCGAGTGCGGCGTCGATGTCGGCGCGTTCCAGCACGCGCTCGCCCGCGACCGGGGGCGGCACGGGCACCACGCGATGCGGATAGCTGCGCTGTGACAGCGGGCGAAACGCCCGGTGAAAGGCAATGCCGATGGCGACCAGCACCACCGCATTGAGTCCCGCGGGCACCGCCGCGAAGCCATAGCCGGCGGCGTGGATGGCCGGCCCGCCGATGACCGCGACCAACGCGGTGCCGCCGCCGGGCGGGTGCAGGCAGCGCAGCAGCGACATGCCGGCGATGGCGCCGGCAACCGCCAGCCCGTCGGCCAATGCCGAAGGCGCGAGGAATTTGGCGACGGTTATCCCGACAAGCGCCGAAACCACATGCCCGCCGATGATCGCCCATGGCTGCGCGAACGGGCTCGCGGGCAGCGCGAACAGCAGCACTGTCGACGCGCCCATCGGCGCAATCAGCAGCGGCAACGCAACATCGCCCAGATGCAGTGCGCTGCACAGCGCCGAGGTCGCGGCAATGCCGATCAGCGCGCCAAGACAGGCGATGGCGCGGTCGCGCGCGTTGGCGCCGGCCAGCATCGGCTGGAACAATTGCCACTGCCGGGCTGCGTGTGCCTTCATGTCGTCCTCGAAGCTTGCATCGTCACCGGCGTTGTAGCGCGGTGGCAGCGCGTGTCATGCGAAATGCGCGTCAGCTTGCCGGCAACGTCATGCGGCGATCCGTCGTCCGCCGATGGCAGCTTCGATCCAGGCGCGCGTATCGTGAATTACGGCTTCGACTTGCGGCAGGTCGTTGACGCACAGGAACTTGATGTCGGGCTGCAGCGCCCGGCGCAGATAGGCGCGGACGTCGGCAATCGGATAGTCGGTCACCGCGCCGCTGCGCAAATGCAGGTGATCGTCGGCGCTTTCGAGCACGCAGGCATCGTCGGCAATGGCGGCATGGTTATGCAGGCCCTGCGGCAGGAACTGCCCGACATCGCGGAAGCGGTGCGCCATGTTCGCCAGGAACGCTGCGTGGTGGCTGTCGAACAGCCGTGCAAATATCGACCGCCGCAGCGGATGGATGACGTGCGCGCTGGCGAACAAGCGGTCGCTGCCAAAGCCGGCCAGCGCGGCAGCGTTGATCTGCGTAAAGGCATTGAGCAACGCCGGGTCATCGCGCGCCGCCGTGTCGGCATCGAGAGCGCCCAGATCAACCCATTTGCCGCGCAGTACCGGCTTGCCGCCGGCAAACACGTCGCCCGGCATCAGCGGCGCGTTTGGCCAGCGCTGCTTGCATATCCACCTGCAGCATGAA
>CALMPZ010000337.1 GCA_937871645.1 uncultured Polymorphobacter sp. | reverse complement strand
CACCGCACCGCCGCCCGCTGCTGTCGCCGCCGATCCCATCGCGGTCGCCGACGCCGCCAACACTCTGTGGTGGCAACAGTTCGGCGATCCGGTGCTCGACCAGCTCGTTGCTGAGGCACTCGGCGGCAACCTCGATGTCCAGATCGCCGCGGCGCGCATCGACCAGTTCATTGGCGCACTCGGCACGACGCGGTCGCAGCTGTTCCCGCAAATCGGCTACGGCGCCGACGCCAGCCGCGCGCAGGCCAGCCGCATCGGCCAGCCGCCGCTGCCGCCGGGCGCCGATGCGACCTTCTCGCTGTTCCAGGCGTCGCTCGGCGCCAGCTGGCAGCTCGACCTGTTCGGCCGTGTACGCCGCCAGTCCGAGGCCGCCCAAGCGCAGGTGTTCGCCAGCGAGCAGGCGCAGCGCGGCGTCGGGCTGACGCGCGTCGGCAACCTTGCCACCAGCTGTGTCGCGTTGCGCGCGCTCGACCGCCAGCTCGAAATCGCCCGCGCCACCACCGCCAATTTCGAAAAGACCGCGCACATCTTCGACCTGCGCTACAAGCAGGGCGTCGTCTCGAAGGTCGAGGTCATGCAGATCACCTCGCAGGTCCAGCAGGCCAAGGCGGCGATCCCGCTGTTCGAACAGGCGATTGCCGCGCAGGAGAACCTGATCTCGCTGCTGCTCGGCCGCAACCCCGGCCCGATTCCGCGCGGCAAGACCATCGACCAGCTGCTCGCCCCGGTGATTCCCGCCGACCTGCCGTCGACCTTGCTCGAACGCCGCCCCGATGTGTTGCAGGCCGAACAGAACCTCGTCGCGGCCAACGCCAATGTTGGCGCAGCGCGTGCGCTCTATTACCCTAATATCTCGCTCACCGGTCTGCTTGGCACGGTCAGCACGACCTTCTCCGACCTGTTCACCGGCCCGTCGCAGGCGTGGCGGGCAGGCGGCAGCATCGCCGGCCCGATTTTCACCTTCGGCGCGGTCAGGGGCCAGAATGCCTCCGCCGATGCAGTGCGCGAGCAGGCGCTGCTCGGTTACCAGCAGACCATCCTCAATGCCTTCCGCGAAACCAACGACGCGCTGACCGGCTCGGCGCTGAAGGCCAATGAACTCGCCGAGCAGCAGGCACGCGTCGCGGCGCTGCGCGACTTCGCCCGACTGTCGAATCTGCGCTTCGAAAACGGCATGACCAGCTACATCGACGTGCTCGTTGCCGAAAACGAGCTGTTCGCCGCCGAGCTGGCCTCGGTGCGGATCAGCGCCGAGCGTCAGGCACAGGTCATCAACGTCTATCGCGCGATGGGCGGTGGCTGGGTCACCACTGCAACCAACCAGGCCAACAACGCCCCGGCCAAGGCCAGCGCATCGGGCGGCTGATCGCGGCCAATCACCGCCAAGCCCGGGATGACAGCGCCGACACACTCGGCTAGAAGCCGCGGCACGCCGACACCAGCAGGACCCGCGCTCCATGTCCCACGCCGAAATTACCCCCGCAATCGTAGCCGAACACGGCTTCACGCCCGACGAATATGACGTGCTGGTCGCGTCGCTGGGGCGTGTGCCGAACATGCTCGAACTCGGCATCTTCTCGGTGATGTGGTCGGAACATTGCAGCTACAAATCGAGCCGCATCCACCTCGCCAAGCTGCCGACCAAGGCACCCTGGGTCATCCACGGCCCCGGCGAGAACGCCGGCGTCATCGACATCGGTGCCGGCCCCGACGGCGTGCCGATGGCGGCGATCTTCAAGATGGAAAGCCACAACCACCCGAGCTTCATCGAGCCCTATCAGGGTGCTGCGACCGGCGTCGGCGGCATCCTGCGCGACGTCTTCACCATGGGCGCGCGCCCCGTCGCCAACATGAACGCGCTGCGCTTCGGCCGCCCCGATGCGCCCAAGATGCGCCACCTGATCAAGGGCGTCGTCGCCGGCATCGGCGGCTATGGCAATTGCGTCGGCGTGCCGACTGTCGGCGGCGAAACCAATTTCCACGCGAGCTATGACGGCAACATCCTCGTCAACGCGATGACCGTCGGCACCGCGCGGCAGGACAAGATTTTCCTGTCGGCAGCCGCCGGCGTCGGCAATCCGATGATCTATGTCGGCTCGAAGACCGGCCGCGACGGCATCCACGGCGCGACGATGGCCTCGGCCGAATTCACCGAGGAGTCCGAGGACAAGCGGCCCACCGTGCAGGTCGGCGACCCGTTCACCGAAAAGCTGCTGATCGAAGCCTGCCTTGAATTGATGGCGTCGGACGCGATTGTCGCGATCCAGGACATGGGCGCCGCCGGGCTGACTTCGTCGTCGGTTGAAATGGCGTCGAAGGGCGGCGTCGGTCTGCGCCTCGACCTCGACAAGGTGCCGTGCCGCGAAGACCGCATGACGCCGTATGAAATGATGCTCAGCGAAAGCCAGGAGCGCATGCTCATGGTGCTGAAACCCGGCCGCGAGGCGTTTGCCGAGGCGATCTTCCACAAATGGGAGCTCGATTTCGCGGTCATCGGCGAAGTCACCGACACCGAACGGCTGGTGCTGACCTTCCACGGCGACACCGTCGCCGACATCCCGCTCGGGCCGCTCGCCGACAACGCCCCCAAGTACGACCGCCCGCATGTGCCCACGCCCAAGCGCGCACCGTTGGGTGCAGTCGCCGAATCGACCGACCTCGGTGCCGATCTGCTCAAGCTGATGGCCTGCCCCGACCTCGCGTCGAAGCGCTGGATCTGGGAACAGTACGACCACATGGTCGGCGCCGACACGCTGCAGCGCCCCGGCGGCGACGCAGCGGTGGTGCGCCTCCATGGCACGCACAAGGCGCTGGCGATCACCACCGATTGCACGCCGCGCTACTGCTTCGCTGACCCCTATGAAGGTGGCAAGCAGGCGGTCGCCGAGACCTGGCGCAACCTGATTGCGGTCGGCGCGCTGCCGCTGGCAATTACCGATTGCATGAACTTCGGGAACCCGCAGCGCCCTGAAATCATGGGGCAATTCGTCGGCTGCATCGAAGGCATGGCGGCTGCCTGCACCGCGCTCGACTATCCCGTCGTCAGCGGCAACGTCAGCCTCTACAACGAAACCAACGGCACCGGCATCATGCCTACCCCCGCCATCGGCGGCGTCGGGCTGATCGAGGA
>CALMPZ010000336.1 GCA_937871645.1 uncultured Polymorphobacter sp. | reverse complement strand
GGCGCGGTCGCCAAGGGCGACGTGCTCGCGGTGGCGCGCATCGCCGGCATCATGGCGGCCAAGCAGACCGCCGCGTTGATCCCGCTGTGCCACCCGCTGCCGCTGAGCGGCGTGACGCTCGACCTGGCGCTCGAGGCCGGGCAAATCCGCGCCACCGCCAGCGTCCGCACCACACACCAGACCGGCGTCGAGATGGAGGCGCTGACCGCGGTTTCGGTCGCGCTGCTGACGGTTTACGACATGGCCAAGGCGCTCGACCGGACGATGACCATCGGCGGCGTGCGGCTGCTCGCCAAAAGCGGCGGTCGCTCGGGCGATTTCCGCGCCGACGCGCCGGCGTGAGCGCCACCGGACTGATCAGCGTCGAGGCGGCGCAGGCGCAGTTGCTCGACGGCGTGGCCCCGCTCGCCGCCGAAGCTGTGGCGCTCGCTGCCGCCGCCGGTCGAATTCTTGCTGAACCGCTGGCCGCCTTACGCACCCAGCCAGCGTTCGCCGCCTCGGCGATGGACGGCTATGCCATCCGCTGGGCCGATCGTGCCGGCCCGTGGCGCGTCGTCGGTACGGCTTTTGCTGGTGCCGGGTTCGGCGGCAGCGTTGGTGCGGGTGAAGCGGCGCGCATCCTGACCGGCGCGCCGCTGCCAGCCGGTGCCGATACCGTGATCGTGCAGGAAGATGTGGCGCGCGACGGCAATAGCTTGCGGCTGACCGGTGATGGCCCGCCGCGCGAGGGCGCGCACATCCGCCGCGCCGGACTTGATTTCAGCGAAGGCGAAGCACTGCTGGCGGCCGGGACACGGCTGCTGGCGCCGCAGATCGGGCTGACTGCAGCGGCCGGCCACGCTGCGGTTCGCGTCCACCGCCGCCCGCGGGTCGCGTTGCTCGCCACCGGCGATGAACTGGTGCTGCCGGGGGCTGCCACCGGGCCGCACCAGATTATCAGCTCGAACGGCGTGATGCTGGCAGCGCTGCTCGGCGACTGCGCCGATATAGTCGACGCCGGCATCGCGCGCGACGAGGCCGATGCATTGCGCGACGCGGTCGCCGCCTGCGCCGATGCCGATGTGCTGGTGACGATCGGCGGCGCTTCGGTCGGTGATCACGACCTCGTCAAACCGGTGCTCGAAGCGATGGGCGCGCGGTTCGATTTCTGGAAGGTGGCGATGCGCCCCGGCAAGCCGGTGATGCGCGGCCGGCTGGGCGGCCAGCATGTCATCGGGCTGCCGGGCAATCCGGTGTCGGCGTTTGTCACGGCGCTGCTGTTCGTGAAGCCGTTGCTGCAGCGCCTCGCCGGTGCCGCCGCGCCGCTGCCATTGCTGCACCCGGCGCGCCTCGATGGCACTCTGCCCGCCAACGGCAGCCGCCGCGATTACATGCGCGCGGTGGCCGTGCGCGACCGCGCGGGCTGGCGCCTCACCGCGCTGCCGACGCAGGACAGTTCGATGCTGCGCACGCTCGCCAGTGCCAACGCCCTGCTGGTGCGCGAAGTCAATGCGCCGGCGGTTGGCAATGATGGTCCTGTTTCGTTCTTGTTGCTTGACACCAGTTTGGATGTTGCCTAAACGTTCCCTATAAGTTCCACACGGAACGTCGTTTGGGAACAGGAGCGCGACTGATGCTGACCCGCAAGCAGAACGATCTTCTTCGTTTCATCCATGGCCGGCTGGCCGCCGACGGCGTCTCGCCGTCGTTCGAGGAGATGAAGGAAGCGCTCGATCTCAAGTCCAAGTCGGGCGTGCACCGGTTGATCAACGCGCTCGAAGAACGCGCCTTCATCCGGCGCCTGCCCAACCGCGCGCGGGCACTCGAAATCCTCCGCATGCCCGAAGCCGGCACCCCGGCGCTGCGCAAGGCCGAATCCGCGCCGCGCAGCGATGTCCGGCCTGCGTCGCTGCTGGTCGCCGCGAACGACGCCATTGCCATCCCGCTGCACGGCCGCATCGCCGCCGGTATGCCGGTCGAGGCGCTTGAAAGCGACCGCATGCTGTCTGTGCCCGCAGCCCTGCTCGGGCCGGGCGACCATTACGCGCTCGAAGTCTCGGGCGACTCGATGATCGAAGCCGGTATCTTCGACGGCGACTATGCGCTGGTGAAGCGCTGCGACACCGCACGCGACGGCGAGATCGTCGTGGCGCTGATCGACGACAGCGAGGCGACGCTCAAGTACCTGCGCCATGAGGGCAACATGATCCGACTCGATCCGGCGAACAGCGCCTATCAGCCGCAGCGCTACAGCCCGCAACAAGTGCGCGTGCAGGGCAAGCTCGCCGGACTGCTCCGCCGTTATCACTGAGCGAGGGCATTGGGCGCGGGTCGGTGTTGTTGCGGCCGGCCGCCGTTCATCGCTTGGCTGGCAACCACGGGTGATCACCGATCTGCGCCGCGACCGTCGCCGTACGCGCAGCTGAGAGCCAGATCGCCATG
>CALMPZ010000335.1 GCA_937871645.1 uncultured Polymorphobacter sp. | reverse complement strand
CAGATCGGCATCACGCTGGTGTCGATTCTCAACGGGGCATTTTCGGGCGACCGGCTCGCCGAGCCCGTCGCGCTGCGGTTGCAGAGCTGGTTCAACCTACCGGCAGAAACCGCCAATGACGTCGGACTTGGGCTCGTCATCGTCAGCATCACCTATATCTCGCTGATTATCGGCGAACTGGTACCCAAGCAATTCGGGCTGCGTTCGCCCGAGCCGATATCGTGCGCCGTCGCGCCGTTCATGGAGGCGGTGACGCGCATCGCGACACCATTCGTCTGGGTGCTCGACTGGAGCTCGAAGGCGGTGTTCAGGCTACTCGGCCAGGTTCGCGATGCCAATCATGTCGTGACCGAGGAGGAGCTGCGCTCGGTGGTGGCCGAAGCCGAAACCGCAGGCATCATCGAAGAATCCGAGCGCGCGATGATTTCGGGCGTGATGCGCCTCGCCGACCGGCCGGTGCGCGGCGTAATGACGCCGCGCAACCAGGTCGACTGGCTCGATGCCGATGCCACCGACGCCGAAACCCGCGCCGCGCTGGCGGCGACACCGCACACCCGGTTGCCGGTAGCGCAAGGCTCGATCGATGACATCATCGGCGTGCTGCAAGCCCGCGACGTCGTCACCGCGCTGATCGAAGGCAAGCCGCTCGACTTGCGCGCGCTGGCCAAGCCGGCGCCGGTCATCCCCGACCAGCTCGATGCGATGGACGCGCTCGCCAGCCTGCGCGATGCCGAAATCCCCATCGCGCTGGTCCATGACGAATATGGCCATTTCGAAGGCATCGTGACGCCCGCCGACCTGCTCGCGGCGATCGCCGGCGCCTTCCGGTCGGATGTCGATGACGTCAACGACCCGCCCGCCGTCGAGCGCGACGACGGCAGCTGGCTGTTTTCAGGCTCGCTGCCCGCCGACGAAATGGCCGAGCGGCTGGGCTTCGACCTGCCCGACAGCCGCGATTACCAGACGGTCGCGGGCTATGTCCTCGACCAGCTCCGCCACCTGCCCGAAACCGGCGAAGTCTTCACGCAGGGCCGCTGGCGCTTCGAAATCATCGACATGGACGGTCGCAAGGTCGACAAGATCCTCGCGGCGCCGGTCAAATCGGTACTGCGGCGCCTGTGACGCTGCCGGCGCTGTTCGTGTCGCACGGCGCGCCGACACTGGTCATTGATGACGTCCCCGCGCATGACTTCCTCAAGACGCTGCCGTCGCTGCTGCCAGAAGCCCCGCGTGCCATCCTGATGATCTCGGCGCACTGGGAAACCCCGGTGCCCGCCGTCAGCACCGTCGCCCACCCCGACACCATCCATGATTTCGGCGGCTTTCCGGAAGCACTGAACCGCTTGCAATATCCGGCACCCGGCGCGCCCGAACTTGCCGCGCGCGTTGTCGAATTGCTCGCCGCTGCCGGCATTTCCGCCGCGACCGCGTCACGCGGGCTCGATCACGGTGCCTGGGTGCCGCTGATGCTGGCATGGCCCGATGCGCAGATCCCGGTGACGCAACTCGCGGTGCAGACCCAACTCGGCGCGGCGCATCACTACGCACTCGGCCGCGCATTGGCGCCGCTGCGCGACGAAGGCGTGCTGATCATCGGCAGCGGCAGCTTCACGCATGATCTGAGCGAATTCCGCAGGTCGCGGCTCGAAATGAACTCCCCCGAACCCGGCTGGGTCACTGGCTTTGCCGACTGGATGGACACTGCCATCGTCGGTGGCCGTACCGACGACTTGCTCGCCTATCGGCGTCTCGCGCCCGAAGCCGTCCACAACCACCCGACCGAGGAGCATTTGTTGCCGCTGCACGTGGCACTCGGCGCCGGCGGGCAAGGTCGGCGCATCCACCAAAGCACGACGTTCGGCATCCTGCGGATGGATGCTTACGCCTTCGAGTGAATTGAAGAGCCTCCGGCGGGCAGGCCTGAGGCCTGCACCCGATTGAAGCGCGCCAAACCAATGGGGTGCAGGCGTCACGCCTGCCCGCCGGAGGCCCTTAAACGTGCGTGCGACGCAGGAAGGCGATGAACACCCCGACGAAGAACAAGTCGCCCGCCGCCAGCAGCGCGACATCGCGCGCCACCAGGCCGCGCCACGCCAGCCACCACGTCAGTGCGATGACGCCGCCCTTGCCGATGATACCGAGCAGCACGATGCCGCGATGCTTGCGCGGCTCCAGACCGACCATGGCGTAGCCGATGCCAAAGGTGGTGATCATCCAGCCGAGCAGCCGCACCGTCAGCGCGTCGGCCGCCGCCATGCCGAGGCCGCCGCTGACGAGGTTCGGCGCAATCACCATCGGCAGTCCGACGGCGAAGTTGAACAGCGCCGCCGCGAAAAATGCCAGTCGCCAACCGGTCATGGCCGCCCCCCTCAATCAAAGCTGCTGTAGGTGGCGACGCTCGGCGCCACCGGGTCGAGGCGCACCCACAACCCCAGTGCTGCCGCGACAATCACCAGCACCAGTACTGCCACCCAGGCGCCACCACGGCCCAGCGGCGGGCGCAGCGGCCACAACAGCAGCAGCGCGATTGGCAGCAACACGGCAGCGGCCCAGGGCATGGTGATGCCGATGCCGAGCAGCAGGAAATGCCCGAAGTCCGCCGCCATCGCGAGGCCAAGCGCGGCGACGACGAGCGCCGCGATGGTGCCGAACAGCGGCACATAGGCAGCGACCAGCATCGCCACCGCCGCCAGCAGCAGCGGCCAGGCAAACAACGGCCCGGCGGCGGGGATCAAAATCTGGATGGCGACCGCGATGATCAGATTGAGCAAAGCCAGCCCGATCCAGCCGCCTTCGCGGGCGCGGTCGTGGCGCACCGTGCCCAACACCGCCACCAGCCCGGCAAAACCGAGCAGCAACGCCGCGAACTCGATGCGCGGCAGTGCCGCCAGCCGGTCATAATAGTTGGTCGGCCCGTCGGCACCCGACAACAGGTTGAAGCCATAGATCAACCCGCCCGCCACGAGAACTGCCAGCGGCCCGACCAGCAGCCCGGCAACAATGTCGCGGACGCGCCAGTCGCGCGCTGTACGCCGCGCGGCGACTATGATGAGCGCCAGCGCCACGCCGAGCACGACCCAGCCGACCCACACCGGATAGGCGATGACGAAGCCGCCGAGCACGTCCGAAAACACCGCATCGGGCGCGGCAGCGGGTAACGCCGGCGCGGTCAGCAGTGCGCGCGTCAGGTCGAGCGCCTGCGCGCCCATATCCTGCACCGAGCGCGGATCGAGGTTTTCGGGCGTCGCCAACGGCGAGTGATACAGCGCGGCGTTGCCGAGGAACGCGTAATTGTAGCCGGGGATGCCGCTGGGCTTTGCCGTCGTCAAATCGGTGCTGTTGGGCAGCAACTGATAGATGCGCACCGACAGCGAATTGGCTTTGGGGCTGTGGACATTGCGGCGCAGCATGTCGATCATTTGGCCGTTGGGGCCGATGGTTTCGAACATCATCGCACGACCGCCGCCGCCGCGGGTTTCCATGTTGACGATCATGCCGATCCGGCCGACCAGCGGGTCGCCGGCAAAGAAGCCGCGTGCGCCGTCGAGCCCGAGTTCCTCGGCATCGGTGAGGATGATTGCCAACCCGCGCCGCGCGGGATCGTTCGCCGTTGCCCGGGCAATTTCAAGCGCGGCGGCGACGCCCGCCGCGTCGTCGGCAGCGCCGGGCGACCCCGTAACGCTGTCGTAATGCGCCATCAGTGCGACCAGCGGCACCGCAGCATCGCCGGCCGGCCGCACCGCGATCAGGTTGACGGCGGTTTCGGGCACCGCCTCGCCCCATTTAGCCAGCCGCTCTTTGGCATTGTCGCCCAATGGCGCCGGTGTCTCGCGCACCTCGAAGCCCAGCGCCTGCAGCCGCGCCATGAGCAGTGCGCGGACGCGGGCATTTTCGGCGGAACCCGTCGGGTGCGGGCGCTGCGCCATGGCGCGGACATCGACCATCGCGCGTTCGGCCGAAAACGCGGTCGCGGGCGCCGATGCCGGCACAACGCGCAACGGTTGCATCGCGCCGTAGCCGATGATCGCTGCCGCCAGCAGCGCCGTCACAAATGCCAGCCAACGCATGGTCGCGCCTCCCCGCTAGTAGGCGCGAAGCTTAGGCGCGTTTGCGCGGCTTGGGAATCGCCCTTGTTGCTACTTCGCGCCGGCCTTCAATGCCTGTGCCCAGGCCGCATCCGCTAGCGGCTCGAACGTCGCGGCAGAAGCGACCGCATGCGCGTTCGACGCCGTGCCGCGCACGACGCGGCCCTTGATGCCGTGGATGATCGCCGCCAGCCGGAACATGTTGTAGGCGACGTAGAAATCGAGGTTGGGGATGCCGCTGCGGCCGGTGCGGCGGCAATAGGCGGCGACATATTCGTCTTCGGTCGGAATACCCATCGCCTTGAGGTCGTTGCCGGCCAACCCCGTCGTGCCGACTGCCGGCATGCGGTACATCATCAGATGGTAGGAGAAATCCGCCAGCGGGTGGCCGAGCGTCGACAGCTCCCAGTCGAGCACCGCAAGCACCTTGGGCTCGGTCGGGTGGAAAATCATGTTGTCGCAGCGATAGTCGCCGTGGACGATGCTGACTTCCTCGCCTTCAGGGATAGCGGTCGGCAGCCATTCGACGAGCTTGTCCATCGGGCCGTAGTGGCCGGCGCCGGTGTCCTCGACATATTGCTTCGACCAGCGCCCGATCTGGCGCGCGAAATAATTGCCCGGCTTGCCGAAATCGCCGAGGCCGATCGCCTTATAGTCCATCATGTGGAGCTGCGCGATCGTGGCGTTCATCGCGTCGAAATAGGCGGCGCGCTTTTCCTTGGGTTCGCTGGGGAAGGTCGTGTCCCAGATGACGCGGCCTTCGACGCAGTCCATGATATAGAACCAGGTGCCGATGACGGTTTCGTCGGTGCACAGCCCGAAGGTCTTGGCGGCGGGGAAGCCGGCGTTGTGCAGCGCGGTGATGACCTTGTACTCACGGTCGACGGCATGCGCGCTCGGCAGCAACACGCCCGGCGGCTTGCGGCGCATCACGTAATTCTGGCGCGGCGTCAGCAGCTTGTAGGTCGGGTTCGACTGGCCGCCCTTGAACTGTTCGACGACCAGCGGCCCGGCGTAGCCTGCGACATTGGCTTCCATCCACGCCGCGAGTTTCGCCTCGTCGAACTTGTGCGCGTCGCGCACTGCATCGGTGCCCGAAAATTGCTCCTGGCGTGTCGGTGTCGTCATATCGTCCCCATTTTCTCTGCAGCTATTGCCTGCTTGCCAATATCGCGACGGCAAAAGCCGCCCGGCCAGTCGATCCTGTCAACCGCCGCATAGGCCGCCACCGCGGCATCCGAAACCGTCTTCCCACGCGCCGTCACGCCGAGCACGCGCCCGGCGTCAGCGCGCAGCACGCCATCGGCACCGCGCACCGTGCCGGCATGAAACACCACAGCGCCGGTGGCTTCGGCGGCATCGATGCCGCGAATTTCGGTGCCCTTGGTCGGCGTGCCCGGATAGCCTTCGGCCGCCATCACCACGACGAGCGCGGCATCGTCGCTCCATATCGGCGCGGCCGTGGCGAGCGTGCCGTCGCAGGTGGCAATCAGCAGGTCGAGCAGGTCGCTGTCGAGCC
>CALMPZ010000334.1 GCA_937871645.1 uncultured Polymorphobacter sp. | reverse complement strand
CCTTTCGTTTGTTGCCCGCGAAAAACTAGCGCTTGCTGGTGCGCTTGGTGCCGAGACCGATCTTCTTGGCGAGTACGCGACGCTGTGCGGCATAGTTGGGCGCAACCATCGGATAGTCGGCGGGCAGGTTCCACTTGGCGCGATAGGCATCCGGCGTCAGGCCGTAATGCGTCATCAAGTGGCGCTTGAGCATCTTGAGCTTCTTGCCGTCTTCAAGGCAGATGACATAGTCGGGCTTGATTGAAGCGCGGACGCTGACGGCCGGCTCCTGGCGTGGTTCGGGCACCTTGATGTCCTGCCCCAGACGTGCGAGCGTCGTGTAAACATGCTCGATGACATGCGGCAAATCAGACACGGCGACGGTGTTGTTGGCGACATGCGACGACACAATGTCGGCCGTCAGCGAAAGCAACTCCTGGTGCGATTCTGTACGATCGTTCATTTGACTGACCCTCAATTTTATCGTTCTCAACCATGGGAACGAGCGTCATATGTCTATTCTGACACAAAAATGCAAGAAGAGTCCGTGTTCGTTAACTTGAAGTTAGTGTTGTTGCGACTGCAATTCAAACGCTGAACAGGCAGCGCATGGTAATGGCGTCGAAGCGCTCGGTCGTTGCGCCTGAATAATAGTCTTTGCGGCGGCCAATTTCGGTAAAGCCGCACTTGCGGTAAAGCGCCAGCGCTGCGTCATTGCCGTCGCGCACTTCAAGAAACATTTCGCCGGCGCCGCGTGTGCGCGCCTGATCGGCAGCAGCGCCAAGCAGTGCGCGGCCACAACCATTGCCGCGGCAGTCATTGGCGACGGCGACAAGCAGCAGCTCTGCCTGATCAAGAATCAGCCGGGTCAGCGTAAAGCCGGTGACCGCGCCGCCGGGGCCTTGCGCGACCATCGCCCAGGTGCCGGGGATCGACATCGAGCCGGTGAGCTGGCTGACCGACCACGCCTCGCCGAAACGCGGGTCGAAGGCGTTGCGCATGACTGCCATGATGGCGTCCACATCAGCCCCGGTCGCGAGGCGCACGTCGAGGTTCATGGCAGTGGCATCGCAGGCGCCACGGCATCGGGCGCGCGAATGTAGAGCGGCGCCGGTGCCAGCGCGCGTGCTGCGGGTGTCAGTAGCCGCGCATCGGCGGCACGCGGCCAGCTTTCCGATACGATCCGCGCTTGGCCAAGCATGGACGCACCCGGACCGGCGACGGCGATGCCCGCGCAGGCGCGCGTCGCGTCGGCGGGGCTCAGCGCTACGATGGCGCCGTCGGCAGCGGGTTGGCCGCGCTCGAAGTGCTGCACATAAAGCTGGCCGCGACCGGCATCGAGCACCACGGCCAGGCGGTTGCAGTCGGGGGCGCCGGCGAACGCTGCTGCCGCGACGAGGTCGGTGGCGCGCATGCCGTGGACTGGTACGCCCCAGGCGAGCCCGAGCGCGCGCGCCGCCGCGATACCGATGCGCAGGCCGGTGAAGCTGCCGGGGCCGATATCGACGACAATCGCGTCAGGCGCGGTAGCCCCGGTACGCGCCATGACATCGGCGACGACGGGAATCACCGATTCGGCATGGCCGCGGCCGATCAGCACATGGTGCTCGGCGACAATCCGCTCGCCGTCACACAGCGCCACCGAAAGGCCTGCCAATGCTGTATCCAGGCAAAGCAGCATCAGCGCGGCCGGCCCGTATCAGACAATCTGCGCTGCGTCGTCGAAGCTCAGGCGCGGCGAGCGGTCGAACAGCTTTTCGGTAGTTCCCTTGCCGAGCGTGCAGATGAAGTTGGTTTCGATCGTCGTGCCGGCGAAGAACGCCGCATCGACCAGCGGCTTGGCGAACCCCGACATCGGGCCGGTGTCGAAGCCCAGCGCGCGCGCCGCGAGGATCAGATAGGCGCCCTGCAGCGCGCTGTTGCGGAACGCCGTTTCGCGGCGCAGCTCGTCATTGTGCGCGAACCAGCTGCGCGCATCGGCGTGTGGGAATAGTTCGGGCAGGCGTTCGTGGAAGTTCATTTCCATGCCGATGATGACGGTGACCGGCGCGGTCAGCACCTTGTCCTTGTTGTTCGGCCCGACAAAGCCCGCCAGCTTTTCGCGCCCCTCGGCCGACTTGACGAAGACGAAGCGCGCCGGCGAGGCGTTCGCCGACGTCGGCCCCATCTTGACCAGGTCATACAGCGCCCGCAGGTCGGCATCGGTGACCGGCGCATCGGACCAGCTGTTATAGGTGCGGGCTTCGCGAAACAGCTGATCGAGCGCGGCATCGCCGAGCGGGGAACCGGACATGGTAACTCCTGTAATGCTAGGGGATCAGACCGCGCGAACCTCGGTCACTTCGGGCACATAATATTTGAGCAGCGATTCGATGCCGTTCTTGAGCGTTGCCGTCGATGACGGGCAGCCCGAGCAGGCGCCCTGCATCTGCAACGATACGACGCCCTTGTCGAAGCCGCGGTAGATGATGTCGCCGCCGTCATTGGCGACTTGCGGCCGCACGCGCGTGTCGATCAGCTCGATGATCTGCGCGACGATTTCGGCGTCTTCGGGGTCGTCATTGATCGCCGCCGCCGCCGGCGCCTGTGCGGTGAACAGCGGCGCGTTGCTGCTGAAATGGTCGACGAGCACGCCGAGCACCTGCGGTTTGAGATAGCTCCAGTCGGCGCTGGCTTCGGCCTTGGTGACCGCGACGAAGTCGGTGCCGAACAGCACGCGCGTCACATCGCCGAGCGCAAACAGCGCGGCAGCGAGCGGCGAGCCTTCGTCGGCGGCCTCGGCGGTGGCGAACTCGGCGCTGCCTTCGGGCATAATGCTGCGGCCGGCGAGGAACTTCAGCGTTGCCGGATTGGGCGTGCGTTCGGTTTCGATGTACATTGGGGGGACTCCGTTCTGGCGTCCATGTGGCGCGTCGGCGTCGCAATATCAAGCATTCGCCGCCGGTACTGGTCGGGATGGTCCCCGCTATTTCGGTGGCGAAAGCAACCCGCGAGCGGTTATGTTGGCGCCGGGTCAGTTAGGCGTGCGATGGCAGAGCTCTTCATTTCATATGCGCGGTCGTCGGAAGCGCAGGCCGCAGCCATCGCGCAGGCGCTGGCGGCGCGCGGGCTGACGGTCTGGCGCGATGATGCGCTGCCGCCGCACCGTAGCTATGCCGAAGTCATCGAGGAACATCTGCGCGCCGCCGCTGCAGTGGTGGTGCTTTGGACCGCCGATGCGGTCAAATCGCAATGGGTGCGTGCCGAGGCCGAAGTGGCGCGCGAGCTGGGCACGCTGGTCCAGATCAGCCTCGACGGCGTCGTGCCGCCGCTGCCGTTCAACCAGATCCAGTGTGCCGACCTGCGCGACTGGCGCGGCGAACTGACCGGCGCCGACTGGCGCAAGGTGCTCGCCAGCATCGATGAACTGGTGCGCGGCAAGGCCGCAGCCGGCGACGCGGCGGCGGTGATTCCGGCGCTGCCGCTGCCGCGCAAGCCGTCGATCGCAGTGCTGCCGTTTGCCGATCTTGGCGGCGCCGCCGAGCATGATTTTTTGGCGGACGGCATGGTCGAGGAAATCAGCACGGTGCTGTCACGCTTCCAGAGCTTGTTCGTCATCGCCGGCCAGTCGAGCCTGACCTACCGCGACACGCACAAGACCGCGCAGCAGATCGCGCGCGAACTCGGCGTGCGCTACCTGCTTGAAGGCAGCGTGCGCCGCGCCGGCAGTCGCGTGCGGATTTCGGCACGGCTGGTCGATGCGGTCGCCGGCGAACAGATCTGGGCGGAGCATTTCGATGACGGCCTCGATGATGTGTTCGCGTTGCAGGACCGCATCGCCGCCAGCGTCGCCAGCCATATCGATTCGACAATCGAAACTGCCGAAATGCGCCGTGCCACTGCGCGCCGGGCGGGCGCTGCCGATGCCATCGAGCTCGTCTGGCGCGCCAACGCCGCGATTTTCGACGCCGACCGCGCGGTACAGGCCGCCGCGATTGCCGACGCCGAGCGCGCCGTGGCGATCGACCCCGATAATGCCTGGGCGGTGGCGACAGCGGGGTTCTGCCACGGCGTCGCCTACTCCTCGATGAGCAGCAGCAACCCTGTTGCCAGCCGCGCCGCCGCGCTCGCTGCCTATGAACGTGCACTGCGGCTCGATGGGCAGGACCCGCAAGTGCTGTGCCTGGCGGCTGCGATCCAGTTGCAAGTGGCCGGCGATCTCGAGGCTGCCAACCGGCTGATCGATCAGGCCATTGCCGCCAACGACGGCTCGGCGAACTCGCTTTACTGGGGCGGCTGGATCGATCTGGCGACCGGGCGCGCGGCGCGCGGGCTCGACCGCTTGCAGGCGTCGCTGCGGCTCAACCCGCGCACGCCGCATCGGCCGTTCAATCTGGCGGGCATCGGCCTGTGCCTGTTCGCGCTCGAACGCTACAGCGAGGCCATCACGACCTTGACCGAGGCGGTGGCGCAGCGCCCCAACTACGGCATCGCGCTTGCCGCGCTCGCCGCCAGTCTGGCGCTGGATGGCAAGCCTGCCGAAGCGCATGCCGTGGTGAAGCGCGTCCATAGCATCGGGGCCGCCGAAATGTTTGCACTGGTATTTCGCGAGCCAGCCCAGCGCGAACGCCTGCGCGCCGGGATCGCGCTTGCTGAAAGTGCCGGGGCGAAGCCCTGAGCCGCGCCGGGGCTGGCTTCAGGTCAGTTCCGCCAGCCGGTCGTCGGAAACGCCGCCCGGCACGATCATCACCAGACACGGCAACGTGCCGGCACGTTCGCCGGCGAAATAGCTGACCAGCGGGCCAGGTGCGCCCTTGGGCGCTGCACCCAGCACCAGCGCGTGGATCGACGGGTCGGCGGCGACGGTGTCCATGACCGCCGCGACCGCCTCGCCCTTGGCGATGATGACGCCGGGGCGGCTGCCGGTCCATGCGACGACTTCATCGGCAATACCGGCGAGCAGCGCCTGCGCGTTTTCGGCGGCCTCGGCCTCGATCGCCGCCTGCACGCCGCCCCATTGCATGAACTCGGTCGCGGGCATGACGTGGAGCAGGATGACGCGGCCGCCGACGCTGCGTGCGCGCAACGCTGCATAGCGCAATGCGACACGGCTTTCGGGCGTCGCGTCGACGACGACGAGATAGGTGCGTACCGAATCGGCGGCGGGTGCGTTCATCCGCCGCAGCCTAAGCCGCGCCGGCGCCCGACGGCAAGTGCAGCGCTATTGGGCGGGCGCGGCAGTGGCCAGCACCGGCGGCTTGGTCGGATCGAAGGTCACCGTGGTCGTCTGGCCCGAAACACCGGGGAAGTCGGTGAACAGTGCGCGCACCAGATTGGGCACGAGGAAGGTCACCGCGCTTTGCGTGCTGTTGGTCTGCGCGCGCCCTTCGAAGACGCTGGTCTTGTCGATGGCGCGGTCGATATGGATCTCGGTCCAGGCGTTCCAGGTATTGGTCGAATAGACCTGCGGGGCGTTCCAGCCGCCACCCCAGCCACCCCAGCCGCCCCAGCCGCCATAACGACCCCAGCCGGCGCCGGCGCCCCAGCCGCCGCAGCCCCAGCCGCCGCAACCGCCCCAGCCGGGGGTGCTGTTGATCTGCGTCGGGCCCGGCATGACGTTATAGTCGAACTTGGCGATCAGCGTGGCGCTGGTCGGCGCGGGCGCTTCGACAAAGCCGGCGTCGATCAGCCCGCGCCGGACATAGCCTGCAAAGGTGGCGAATTCGATGCTGCCGACCTTGGCAGGATCAAGCGGTTCGATGGTGAAGCTCTGGCCGGTCGGCGGCGGCAGGATCTGGAAACGCGCGACCTGCGCGGTGAAGCTTGGCGCGCAGGCGCTCACCAAGGTCAGCGACGCCGCGGCAAACAGGATCTTCAAACGCATTGCCCACTACTCCACGGCCAAAAGGCCAAACCCACAAGGAACATCAAATCATGCAAATACAGATATGAACTCGTCGTGAATTTGAAACAAGTGGCCGTGCCGTCGCACGTCGTTGCGGCTTTAGCGCAGGAAGCCGACGGTTTCCTGCACTTGCGTCAGCACCGGCTCGGCAATCGCGTTGGCGCGTTCGGCACCGTCGCGCAGCACCTGCCCCAGATAGGCCGGGTCGGCGCGCAGATGCACGAAGCGGTCGTTGATCGGTGCCAACGCCGTGATCATCAGCTCGGCGAGCGCCGGCTTGAACGCACCGAAGCCCTTGCCGGCATAATCCGCCAGCACCGCATCGACGCTGCAGTCGGCGAGCGCCGCATACAGCCCGACAAGGTTGCGCGCTTCGGGGCGGCCCTCGAGCCCCGCCGCGGTTTCGGGCAGCGGCTCGGGGTCGGTCTTGGCGCGCTTGATCTTGTTCGCAATCGTGTCGGCATCGTCGGTCAGGT
>CALMPZ010000333.1 GCA_937871645.1 uncultured Polymorphobacter sp. | reverse complement strand
CATGGCCCGTCTTGACCAGCTTCTCGCGGATGTCGCGGTCCTTGTTGCCGGCGTTGCAGCCGTTGTTATAGGTCGTTTCGTAGCTGTCGCCCGAATTCGACTTGTTCTTGTTCGATGACGAGGCGACGACGGCAGCACCGATGATGGCGGCAAGCGCCACGGCTGCGACGGCGCCGTCGCTGTTGTTCTTGTTGTGGTTGTTGTAATTATTGTCGTAGTTCGAGTTGTAGTTGTTGCTCGAATGGTAGTTGTAGCCGTTGTAGCTGCCGGTCTGGAAGATGGCGCGGCAGCCGGCGTTCACCCAGACGCCGCCATTGTCATAGCCCCAGGTGTCACCCTGATAGCAGCCGCTGCTGCTGAGCTGCGTCGACAGATAGACGCCGCCGCGGGTGTTGCCGCGGCAGTAGTTTTCGCGGCCGTTCGACGACTCGCAGCGAATGGTATCGGCCAGCGCCGGTGCGACCGTGGTGAAGGCAACCAGCACCGCGATGCCAAGTTTGATAGTGTTCATGGGTCTTGCTCCCGTATCAGCGGATCTGGTTGGCGATGTTGCTCGGGCGCACGACGTCGTGCCACTCGGCAGGCGTCAACGCGCCGTCCTTGTTCTTGTCGGCGTCATCGAAATATTTGCGCAGCACGGCGTTATAGGTGGCGATGCTGATGTCGAACGGCGCCGGTTTGGCGGTCGGGCCGGCGAACGCCGCCAGCTCGCTGACTTCCATGATGCCGTCGCCGTTGGTGTCGATGTTGGCGAACAGCCGCATCGCTCGGTTGCGATATTCTTCCCAGCTGACGTAGAGGTCGGCGTCGCGGTCGGCATAGGCGAAGGCCAGTTGCGACACCGTGTCACCGGCGGGCACCAGCGCAATGCCGTTGCTGGCGAGCGGGTCGACATATTTGACTGGCGCATCGGCAGCGTGTGCACCGACCGCAAAGGTCGCCGCCAAGATGCTGAATCCAAGCAATTTTCGAATCATTCAAAATCTCCCCATCACGCAATCGTCGAGCCCCCGACGGTGCGTATCAAACACCGCCGGCCGCAACAGTTCAATCGATATTCGCAACTTCCCGGGGTTTTAGGCGCCGGGTTGTTTCACCTTGAATTCGCGGGCGAGGGCGGGCACGGCGGCGCGGTTGGAATGGCGGCGGCGCAGGGCCACGCCGGTCAGGCCGAAGCCGGCGATCATCAGCGCCCAGCTTGCCGGTTCTGGAACGACGCCGCCACCCGTTGCGGTAACGGTGATCGCCGGGTCGGCGCCCGAGTATTGGAAATCCAGAAAGACGGTCGCGTTATCGTAGAAGTCGGCGCAATGGATGTTCTCCCGCCCGGCCGGTGGATAATCCTGACAGAAAAACACGGTGCGCGGCACGTAGAAGGCAAAGTCGACGCCGGTGGCATCGAAGTTGACGCGACGCAGGTAAGGTGCGGGACAGGTCATTGTCGCGTCGCAGCCTTCATTGATCCACGGCGAGTCGAGGCAAGTGTAGGGCTCGTCGCTGAAGCCGTTGAAACATTGGATATAGTCGATGTTGATCGAGAGGAACAGA
>CALMPZ010000332.1 GCA_937871645.1 uncultured Polymorphobacter sp. | reverse complement strand
GTTCGTCATCGACCATCAGCAGCAGTCCGTCACGCGTCACCGTCGGGCGCGGTGCGCTGAAATACAGCGGCACGATCTCGATGTCTTCGAGGTGGATATATTGCCAGATGTCGAGCTCGGTCCAGTTCGAGATCGGGAAGACCCGAATGCTCTCGCCCTTGGCCTTTTTGGCGTTGTAGAGGTTCCACAATTCGGGGCGCTGCGCCTTGGGGTTCCAGCCGTGCGCCGCCGAACGGAAGCTGAAGATGCGTTCCTTGGCGCGCGACTTTTCCTCGTCGCGGCGGGCGCCGCCGAACGCCACGTCGAAGCCGTAATGGTCGAGCGCCTGCTTGAGCCCTTCAGTCTTCCACATGTCGGTGTGCAGGCTGCCGTGGTCGAACGGGTTGATGCCACGCGCCACCGCTTCGGGGTTCTTGTGGACGAGCAGCTCCATGCCGGCATCGCGCGCGGCCTTTTCGCGCAGTTCGTACATCGCCTTGAACTTCCACGTCGTATCGACATGGAGCAGCGGGAACGGCGGCGGCGACGGGAAGAACGCCTTCTTCGCCAGATGCAGCATCACCGCGCTGTCCTTGCCGACCGAATAGAGCATCACCGGGCGTTCGGCTTCGGCCACCACCTCGCGCATGATCTGGATGCTCTCGGCCTCCAGCCGCTCGAGATGGGTCAGGGTTCTGGTCATGACGACGTGGTTCCGGTTCCTTGCGGGCAGCCATTTTCGGCGTGCTGCCGCCAGCTTCAATCTTGTGGTGCCTTGGCCCGCCACCCGCGACGGCTCAAGCGAGTTCTTCTTTACCGCTAGTGCATGAACGTTTGCCGGTGCAATGGCGATTGCGTGCGAACCGCGTTCAGCGCGGTTTTGCCTTATCGTCGGCGGCTTGTATAAACGTGCGAAGAATTGGGTGGAGGATGCAGTGATGGTCTATGTGCTGGGCGGCTGGCAAAGCGATTTCGCGCGCAACTGGGACCGGCAGGGGCTCGATATCGCCGGGGCGTTTGCCGAGACGGTGAACGCCGGGCTCGAGGCGACGCAGCTTGATGCGGCGGACGTCGAGACCGGCCATGTCGGCAATTTCGTCAGTGACCTGTTCGCGCGCCAGGGGCTGCTCGGCGGCTTCTTCGGGCAGGTCGATCCGGCGTTCAACGGCCTGCCGACGTCGCGCCACGAAGCTGCCTGTGCGTCGGGCAGCGTCGCTATCCTTGCCGCCACCGCCGAAATCGAGGCCGGGCGCTACGACCTCGCCTGCGTCGTCGGGCTCGAGCAGATGCGCAACGTGCCGGGGCAGACGGCGGCCGAATATCTGGGGGCCGCCGCATGGACCGGCCATGAATTCGCCGACGCGAAGTTCCTGTGGCCGCGGGCGTTTTCCGACCTCGCCGGGGAATATGAGAAGCGCTACGGGCTGAACTACGAGCATCTGATGCGCATCGCCGAAATCAACTTCGGCAACGCCAAGCGCAACCCCAACGCGCAGACGCGGGCCTATCAGTTCGGCCCCAAGAGCTTCACTGCCGATGACGAAGCCAATCCCGTCGTCGAAGGCCGGACGCGCAAGATGGACTGCGGCCAGGTCACCGACGGTAGCGCGGTGGTGTTCCTCGCCTCGGCCGAACGTGCGGCGGCTTACGCAAAGGAGCGGGGTATCGCGCTCGAAAGCCTGCCGCGGATCAGCGGCTGGGGCCACCGTTCGGCACCGATCGAGTACGCGCAGAAGATCCGCGATTCGGCGCATGACGCCTATGTCTTCCCGCAGGTGCGGCGCGCCATCATGGACGCGCGCGCCCGCGCCGGGGTCGCCGACATCGGCCAGATCGATGCAGTCGAAACGCACGACTGCTTCACCTCGACCGAATATATGGCGATCGATCATCTCGGGCTGACCGCGCCCGGTGAAAGCTGGAAGGCAGTCGAGGACGGCAGCATCGAGATGGGCGGGCGGCTGCCGATCAACGCGTCGGGCGGACTGATCGGCACCGGGCATCCGGTCGGCGCCACCGGCATCCGCATGATGCTCGATGCCTACAAGCAGGTGACGGGGACCGCCGGCGATTACCAGGTCGAAGGCGCGCGCCGCGTGCAGACGCTCAATATCGGCGGTTCGACGACCACGACCGTCAGCTTTGTTGTGGAGCGCGAAGCCGCTTCAGCGACCCACAGGAGCGCAGCATGAGCCGCTACGAACAGTTCAGCGCCGTCATCGAGGCATGGAAGCGCCGCGACATCGAAGCCGTGCTCGACGCGATGGATGACGACATCGTCTGGCACTATGCCGCTGCGGTCGCGCCGCCGGCGCGCGGCAAGGCCAAGGCGCGCGCCTTCCTCGAACGCTTCAGCGCGACGATCCCCACCATCCGCAGGCGCACCTTCGCGCATGCCGAAACCGTCGACCCGCCGTATGTCGAAGGCG
>CALMPZ010000331.1 GCA_937871645.1 uncultured Polymorphobacter sp. | reverse complement strand
CAACAACGTCATCCCGTCGACCGCGACGCTGATGCTCAACCTGCGCTGGCTGCAGAAACCGGTGCGCGAGCAGATGCTGACGCGTATCGACGAGGTGGGCAGGGGCGTGGCGATTGCCGCCGGCATGGGGCCCGACGCGATGCCGACGCGGACGATGAAGGGCACCGCCGGCCCGCTGGTCAACGACGCCAAGCTGGTCGATGCAGTCAACCCGTCGCTGACCGAGTTGCTCGGCGCGGGGAAAGTCATCGGCAACTTCCCGACAGTGATGGGGTCGGAGGACTTCCAGGTGGCGTTCGAACCACTCGGCACGCCCTATGTATTCCTGCTGATCGGCATCGCGCCGCCGGACAAGTTCGCCGCCGCGCAAAAGGCCGGCAGGTCGTTCCCCTATGCCAACCACAACCCCGACTTCTTCATCGACCTGCCCGCCGTCGCGCTGGGCACGAAAATCGACACCGTCGCGGCACTGGCGCTGCTGGCGCGGCAATAGCGAAGTCTGGCCAGCGCCTTGCTTCGCGGGCGTTGGCACGATGTGAAGTATCAGGGTTTGGCAAACTCCTGCATCAGCAATATCAACCTGTTCACGTTTGAATTGTTACCGCCAGTGGCGGTCATGAGTGCCGCGGTGACGGTGCGTCCAGCGAATGTTGACGGGCCAGCATAGCATAGTGTCCAGGCGGCGAACCTGCGCTCCGCGCTTTCGCCCGAAGCGACAGTAATCACATCCTCGTGCCGCTCATCTGCACGGATGCTGGCCATCAGCTGGTCGAGCGCCGGTGCCGGACCTTCAAGGTATTGGGCAAAGTGCTTGCCGGTGAATATCAGCGATCCGGTGATATCAAGCGTGGAATTTCGCAACCGCGACTGCGCGACCAGGTCGGCCAGATCGACACCTATCGGAACCCGGGCTGCGCTGACATAGATCAACCAAACGAATATCATGATCGCTCCAGCTACCTATGGCCGACCGGCTACCCCAAGGGCTTGGGCCTCTATGCGGCGGCTATGCGGCGACGGTCAATTTTAATCCGGCGCGTTGGTAGCGGTGCGGAGCAGCACGGGGCGGGTCATGCGCCATGCCGCTGCGGTCAAGCTTGCCGGGCAGTGCAACCGGGGTCGGATGCGGCTTTAGTTGTTCATCGACTTGATGGCTTCCATGGTGCCGTGGAAGATCAGCCCGCCACCCATCGCCGCGACGAAGAAGCCGATGATCTTGGTGGTGGCGTCGAGTCCGGCCGCGCCGATGTATTTGACGATGTCGTTGGCGCGCGCCAGCGTCGCGTAAGTGATGAACATCGTTGCTACCAGCGCCCCGGCAATCGCGACGAATGGCGCAACCTTGTCGGCGTCGGCGCGAATCGTCGAGGTCATGCCAAGGATTGCCGCCATGCCGCCGGGGCCGAACATGCTCGGCATGGCGCGCGGCGCGAAGGCGACATCGCCGGCCGTG
>CALMPZ010000330.1 GCA_937871645.1 uncultured Polymorphobacter sp. | reverse complement strand
CAGCGCATCGCGCGCGGATCGATGGCCAGCCCGCTGGCGCGCTCCCAAGTCGCCAGCGCGCGCGCACGGTCGGTCATGCCGCAGACGCGGCCGGGTTCGAAATGGTCCCAGATCGGGTCGAGCGCCCAGCCAAGGTCTTCGACCGGATCGCCCAGATGCGCCATTTCCCAGTCGAACATCGCCAGCATGCCGCCGCGGCCGTCGTGCATGACATTGCCCGACCGGTAATCGCCGTGGACGATGGCGATTTTCTGCGCCGGTGGCGGCGGATTGGCGCGTAGCCGGCGTATGGCGGCCCGCACCACCGGCAGCGGGCGCTGCTGGTCTTCATCGAGCACGCCCTCCCAATAGTCGAGCGCGATGCGCCACGCGGCGTCGGGGGCGGGCGTCGGCAAATGCTGGCCAAGCGGCGTGTTCGCGGGGTCGAGCGCCGCCAGCCGGCCGAGTGCGCTGAAGAAAGCCTCGCCCAGCGTTTCGGCATGGTCGCCGAACGGTTCGCGCGCGAACGCCGAGGCGACTTCGCCGCCTTCGACGCGCTCCATGATGAAGAACGGCCGTTCGAGTTCGGCACCTGCCGCTTCGAGCGCGACGGCGCGCGGCACCGGCACGGTGCCCCAGGCGCTTTGGTAGGCGCGGAATTCGGTTTCGCTTTCGGTGTCGATCAGGCTGGCGCCGGGGTCGCGGCGCAGGATGAGCTGATGGAGCTTGCCGTCGGCGGTGGCATCGAAGCGGTAGGTTTCGCGGCTGGCACCGCCGGGGATGCGCGCCAGTGCGTCGATGCTGACCGGCGTGCCCCAGATCCGCGACAGATAGGCGGCGACCTGCGCGGCCGCGAGCGGCGCGGCGCTCATGGCCGGCTTCCGGGTGGACTACGCCTGACAAAAACCATCATGTTCAACTCCCAACGCGGGCGATCGCTGCGTCACCCTTGCGGCGGCGATTGCACCGGCGCGCGGCGGTGTGTCAATAATTTGCGCCAATCACCGCTTGCCCGGTGCGGGGTTCGCGTGGATATCATCGACGATGACCGGTCGGGCAAAGCCGCGCCAAGCGGATGCCGGGCCCAATGCGGGGACGGAGCCAAGCATGGCAGACGAGGTGTCGTATCAAATCCAGGGCCGCATGGCGCTGATCCGGCTCGAACGGCCCGATGCGCTCAACGCGCTGACCTTGCCGATGATCGCTGCCGTCAAAGCCTATGCCGAAGCCGCCGAGCGCGATCCCGACGTCACCGCCATCTGCATCACCGGCGCCGGGCGCGGCTTTTGCGCCGGTATCGACATGAGCATTCTGGTCGACAGTACTGGCGGCGGCGCACCTGCTGCCGAGCCCGAAACCGTGCGCGCGCGTCCGGCGCTGTTCAGCTTCCTGCTCGACATTTCGAAGCCGGTGCTGGCGGCGATCAACGGCACTGTTGCGGGCGGCGGCTTTGTGCTGGCGATGATGTGCGACATGCGCTTCATGGCCGAAACCGCGACCATTTCGACGATTTTTGCCAAGCGCGGGTTGATTGCCGAACACGGCATGAGCTGGCTGCTGCCGCGGCTGATCGGGCTGTCGCGTGCGCTTGACGTGCTTTGGAGTTCGCGCAAGATCGACGCGACTGAGGCACTGCGGCTCGGGTTGGTCGACCGTGTCGTGCCCGACGACGCGCTGATTGCGACGGTGCAGGCCTATGTCGATGACCTTGCCGCGCATTGCGCGCCGCAGTCGCTGGCGCACATCAAGACGCAGCTGCTGCGCCACCTGCAGACCGATTTCGACACCGCCGCGCACGAGGCCGACCGGCTGATGGCGACGGTGCTGCGCCACCCCGACGCGACCGAAGGCGCGATGTCGTTCGTCGAACGGCGGCCGCCACGCTTCACCCCCTGGACCGGAGGCGGCCAATGACCGCGACGATAACTGTCGTCAGGCGCGGCGCGGTCGCGACGGTGGCGTTCAACCGCCCCGAAAGCCGCAACAGCATCAACGCCGCGATGATGACCGAGCTCTACGCCGCGCTGCAGGCGCTTGCCGCCGATACAGCGGTGCGCGTCGTCGTGCTGCGCGGCAACGGCGCCGACTTCTGCCCCGGCGCCGACGTCAAGCATTACGCCGCCGGCGCCCCTGATGCGGCGGCGCCCAAAGCGCCCCCCACACCGCCTGCCCTGCCGC
>CALMPZ010000329.1 GCA_937871645.1 uncultured Polymorphobacter sp. | reverse complement strand
CGACGGCGTGGGCGGCGATGTCGTTCCACCCGTGGGAGTCGCTGTCGGGGGCGCTGCTGATTCCGGTGCTGGTGTTCATCATCCCCATCCACTGGGCCGCGCTCGCCGTCGTGCTGACGGTAATGACGTTCTTCGGCGTCACCAACCACATGGGCTGGGAGATTTTTCCGCGCAGTTGGCTTGAAAGCGGCTTCGGGCGTGTCATGATCACCGCATCGCACCACCATCTTCACCACCGCAACTATCGCTGCAATTTTGGGCTATACTTCCGCTTCTGGGACCGGGTTTGCGGGACCGACCAGGGCTGGGCAAAGGAACTGACACATGATCAAGAAACTTCTGCCGTTGGCGATCCTGGCGGCGCTGCCGTTCTCGGCCGCACAGGCGGCTGAAACCACGACGCTGCACATCGTCGTCACCGGCCTGAAGACCACTACCGGCACCATCCGCGCCTGCGTCTTCACCACCCCGGCTGAGTTCCCGAGCTGCGAAAAGGGTGTCGGCACCATCAAGGCCGACGCGCCCGCCAACGCCCCGACGGTCAAGTTCGACATTCCCGGCGTGCCGGTCGGCGCCAGTGTCGCGGTGTCGCTGTTCGCCGATGTCGATGACAGCAAGTCGATGAAGCGCAACTTCATGGGCATCCCCAAGGAGCCCATCGGCATTTCGAACAACGCCACCGAATCGTTCGGTCCGCCGAAGTTCGAAAAGGCGCAGTTCACCGCCAAGCCCAACATGACGGTGCCGATTGCCTTGCGTTACTATTAATTGCGAATCCGGCGCAAAAGCCGCATACTAAGCTTTGTTCCTGGGGGAGCCGCAAATCCGCGGCTGAGACGGTGCCGGCGCACCGAACCCTTTCGAACCTGATCCGGGTCATGCCGGCGTAGGAAACGGAACCATGCGCGCCCACCAATTGGCGCCCCGAATCCATCGTTCATGGCCCCCAACACGGGACGTAACGCCATGGCCGATATCAACTCGCCGATCGAAATGCCGGTCACCACCGGGCCGCTGCCCGGCAGCCGCAAGATCCATGTCGCGGGCGAACTGTTCCCCGACATCCGCGTCGCCATGCGCGAGGTCAAGCTCGAGGACAGCGCCAAGGAACCACCGGTCCGCATCTACGACACGTCGGGCCCCTACACCGACGCCACCGCCCGCATCGACATCGACGCCGGCCTGCCGGCGCTGCGCACCCCGTGGATCGAAGCGCGCGGCGACTGCGAACGCTACCCCGGCCGCGCGGTGAAGCCCGAAGACAACGGCATCTTCGGCGGCAAGAAGCAGCCCGAAACCCCCGAGTTCCCGCACGTCAATCGCATGCCATGGCGCGCCAAGGGTGGCGGTGTAGGCAATGGGGCCGTCACCCAGATCGCCTATGCCCGGCGCGGCATCATCACCGCCGAAATGGAATATGTCGCGATCCGCGAAAACATCGGCCGCGCGCAACTGGCGGGCCAGATCCGCGACGGCGAAAGCTTCGGCGCCGAAATCCCCGACTATGTGACGCCCGAATTCGTCCGCAGCGAAATCGCCCGCGGCCGCGCCATCATCCCGTCGAACATCAACCACCCCGAAGCCGAACCCATGGCGATCGGCCGCAACTTCCTGGTGAAGATCAACGCCAACATCGGCAACAGCGCCGTCGCCAGCAGCATCGCTGAAGAAGTCGAAAAGATGGTCTGGGCCACCCGCTGGGGCGCCGACAACGTCATGGACCTGTCGACGGGCAAGAACATCCACAACACCCGCGAATGGATCCTGCGCAACTCGCCCGTGCCGATCGGCACCGTGCCGATCTACCAGGCGCTCGAAAAGGTCGGCGGCGTCGCCGAAGACCTGACGTGGGACGTCTACCGCGACACGCTGATCGAACAGGCCGAACAAGGCGTCGACTATTTCACCATCCACGCCGGCGTCCGGCTGGCCTATGTGCCGCTGACCGCCAACCGCGTCACCGGCATCGTCAGCCGCGGCGGCAGCATCCTCGCCAAATGGTGCCTCAGCCACCACAAGGAGAACTTCCTCTACACGCACTTCGAGGACATCTGCGAGATCATGCGCGCCTATGACGTGTCGTTCAGCCTCGGCGACGGCCTGCGCCCCGGCAGCATCGCCGACGCCAACGACCGCGCGCAATTCGCCGAGCTCGAAACGCTGGGCGAACTCACGCAGATCGCCTGGAAGCACGACTGCCAGGTGATGATTGAAGGCCCCGGCCATGTCCCGATGCACAAGATCAAGGTCAACATGACCAAGCAGCTCGAAACCTGCGGCGAGGCGCCGTTCTACACCCTGGGGCCGCTGACCACCGACATCGCGCCGGGCTATGACCACATCACCAGCGGCATCGGCGCCGCCATGATCGGCTGGTACGGCACGGCGATGCTCTGCTACGTCACGCCCAAGGAACACCTCGGCCTGCCCGACCGCGACGATGTGAAAGTCGGCGTCATCACCTACAAGATCGCCGCCCACGCGGCAGACCTCGCCAAGGGCC
>CALMPZ010000328.1 GCA_937871645.1 uncultured Polymorphobacter sp. | reverse complement strand
GACCCCTGCACCCATTTGAAGTGCGCCAAACAATTGGGTGCAGGAGTCACGCCTGCCCGCCGGAGGCTCTACACTTGGCCGTCTTCAACGTCATCCAATCGATCCTCGGCCATGAATGGGTCTGGCGCGGCGGCATTGCACCCGACGTTGGCGCCTCGGGTGACGATGATCTGATTGCGCAGCTGTTCCGCGCGCGCGGCGCCAACCCGATGGATTTCGACCGGCTGCGCGCGCCGACCTTGCGCGACTGGCTGCCCGATCCGTCGATTTTCCGCGACATGGATTCGGCGGCGGCGCGGATTGCCGATGCGGTCGCGGCGGGAGAGAATGTCGTCATCTACGGCGATTATGACGTCGACGGCGCGACGAGTGCGGCGTTGCTGGTGCGCTTGCTGCGCGGCTGCGGCGCCACGGTCGGCTACTACATTCCTGATCGGTTGCTCGAGGGTTACGGCCCGTCGGCGGATGCGATGGTCGAACTCGGCAAGGCCGGCGCGGCGCTGGTCGTGACCGTCGATTGCGGTATCCAGGGGTTCGAGGCGTGCGCGGCGGCGAAGGCGGCGGGCGTCGACGTCATTGTCGTCGATCATCATCAGGCGTCGACGGCGCTGCCGGTGGCGGTGGCGGTGGTCAATCCCAACCGGCTCGATGAAGACGCGGGCGCGGCGTACGGCCATCTCGCGGCGGTCGGCGTGGCTTTTGTGCTCGGCGTCGCGGTGTTGCGGACGTTGCGCGGGCGCGGGTGGTTTGCGTCGCGGCCCGAACCGCGCATACTTGACCTGCTCGATATTGTCGCGCTCGGCACCGTGGCCGACGTCGTGCCGCTGACCGGGCTCAACCGCGCGTTCGTGACGCAGGGGCTGAAAGTCATGGCTGCACGGCGCAACATCGGCATGAACGCGCTGATCGATGTCGCGAAGATCGAGCGCGCGCCGACACCGCATGACCTGGGCTTTGCACTGGGGCCGCGCATCAACGCCGGTGGCCGCGTCGGCAAGTCCGACCTCGGTGTCCGGCTGCTGAGCTGCGATGACCCTGACGAAGCGGCGGGACTGGCCGCCGAGCTCGATCGGCTCAACCAGGAGCGCCGGATGATCGAGGCCGACGTCACCGAGGCGGCGCTCGAGATGGCTGCGGCGCAGGCCTTGGGCGCTGTGGCGGTAGTCGCCGGTGCCGGCTGGCATCCCGGCGTCATCGGCATCGTCGCCAGTCGCGTCAAGGACCGCATGCAGCGCCCGGCGATCGTCATTGCGCTGCAGGACGACGGCACCGCCAAAGGCTCGGGGCGGTCGGTGCCCGGCGTCGATCTGGGCGGCGCGGTTCTCGCGGCAAAGGACAGCGGCTTGCTGATCGCGGGTGGCGGCCATGCGATGGCTGCGGGGCTGACGGTGGCGACCGACAAGATCGCCGCGCTGACCGAATTCCTCGATGCGCGGCTCGGCAGCGAGGTGGCGCGGGTCGGCACGACGCGGACGCTGTCGGTCGATGCCGCGCTCGCACCGCGCGGCGTCAATTTGGCGCTGACCGAGGCGCTGGATGCGGCGGGGCCGTACGGGCAGGGCTGGGCGGCACCGCGCGTCGCCAGCGGGCCGTGGGTGATGGTCAAGTGCGACATCGTCGGCGAAAACCACGTGCGGGCAATTCTGTCGGGCGCCGACGGCGCGCGACTCAAGGCGATGGCATTCCGCGCCGCCGACACGCCGCTGGGCGTTGCGATGGTCAGCGCCGGCAAGCGGCCGCTGTATCTGGCGGGCCGCGTCAAGCGCGACGATTGGGGTAAAACGCCCGCGGCCGAGCTACACCTTGACGACCTCGCCTTTGCCGACTAATGCACCGGCTCCCGCTTACGGTCCCTTCGTCTAGCGGTTAGGACGCGGCCCTTTCACGGCTGAAGCACGGGTTCGATTCCCGTAGGGATCACCATACTATGCAGTTAAATCTGCAAATGCATGGGCTTGCGGTCAAACTTGGCGAATTGGCGGCGACGATTGGTCAATTTCCACTTTTGCAGCTTACCAGCAGCACCTCTCGCGATGTACGGTTGCTTGGCGTCGCGCCTGTAGACAGCGACCTCAGCGTCGCCTTCCCCACGCAATCCAAACTCACCAATTCTGCGGCACGAACGTCCGGCCGGCGGGCTTGATGACATCGTCATAGGCGTGCTTCTTCGATCGCTTGGGCAGCTCGACCTTGTCGTCCTTGGGCTTCTCGTAGGGGATCAGCGACAGGATGTTGGCGATGCCGTTGAGCCGCGCGCGACGCTTGTTGTTGCTGTCGAGGATATTCCAGCGCGCGTGCGGGACGTCGGTGGCTTCGAGCATGTCGTCGCGCGCCCGCGAATAGTCATACCAGCGCGAATAGGATTCGAGATCCATCGGGCTGAGCTTCCACTGGCGCAGCGGGTCGTTGACGCGCGCGTCGAAGCGCCGTTGCTGCTCGTCCATCCCGACTTCGAGCCAGGTCTTGATCAGGATAATCCCCGATTCGGCCATCCAGCGCTCGACAAGCGGGCAGATTTCAAGAAACCGGTCGCGCTGGTCGGGCGTGCAGAAGCCCATGACGTAGTCGACGCCGGCGCGGTTATACCAGCTGCGGTCGAAGATAACAATTTCGCCGGCGGCCGGGAAATTCTGGATATAGCGCTGCATGTACAATTGGGTTTTCTCGCGATCCGACGGCGCGGGCAGCGCGTTGATGCGGAATACCCGCGGCGACACCCGCTCGGTCAGCGCCTTGATCAGCCCGCCCTTGCCGGCGGCGTCGCGACCTTCGAACACCAGCACGATGCGCGCTCCGGTCTTCTTGACCCAGCTCTGCAGGTAGCACAGCTCGACCTGCAGCTTGCGCAGTTCGGCCTCATATTCACGGCGGCCGAGCTTGGCGCTGTGGTCTTCTTCGGCGTGCTTCTTGTTCATATCGCTCTCCCCGATGATCTGCGTGTGCGGTGCCGGGCGCTAGCGGCCCTGCCGGCGCCATTGTTCGGGCGCCAGCTGCCAGCCGCCGCCGAGTGCCTTGTACAGGAACACGACGGTAACCAGCTGATCGCGCTGCGCCCGCGCCAGCGTATATTGCGCCGGAAACAGTTGCTGTTCGGCTTCGAGCACCTCGAAATAATTGGCGCGGCCGGCGTCATAGCGCAGCTGCGCGAGGTCAACCGAGTTTTGCAACGCCGCGACTTGCGTCTCCAGCGCGGCGCGCTGGTCGATCAGCGCCTGTTGCGCGACCAGCGCGTCGGAGGTTTCGCGGAAAGCCACGAGGATGGTCTTGCGGTAGAGCGCGACGGTCTCGTCCCAGTAGGCGCGGCGGTTGGCCTCGGTCGCCTTGAGTCGCCCGCCGCTGAAGATCGGCCCGGCGAGCGTGCCGGCGACGTTCCAGACGCTGAAGCTGGCATCGACGGCGTCCGACACATTGACCGCCTGGCCGCCGACAAATGCCGACAGTCCGATCCGCGGGAAGTAGTTGGCGGCAGCGACGCCGACCTCGGCATTGGCGGCGATCATCCGCTGTTCGGCCTGCTGGATGTCGGGCCGGCGCTGCAGCAGCGCGGTGGTCGCGCCGGGCGGCGTTGCCGGCATCGCCTGTGCGGTGAGCACGCGGCCGCGCGGCATCGCCTTGGGGTAGGCGCCGACAAGTACGCTCAGGATGTTTTCCTGCTGGGCGATCTGCTTCTTCAGGTCGGCGATGCGGTCGAGGCTGGCGGCATGGTTGGCGCGGGCGCGCTCGACCGGCAGCCGCGTGTCGCGGCCAGCCTCGTAGCGCAGCGTGAAGAAGTCGACATTCTGCTTGTAGACGGCGGCACTTTGCACCGCGATTTCGAGTTGGCGGTCGAGCGACAGCAGCTCGAAATAGGCGGTCGCGACATCGCTCACCAGGCTGAGTAGCACGGCCTTCCGGACGTCCTCCTCGGCCAGCAGGTTGGCGCGCGCCGCCTCGGTCGAGCGCTTGATGCGGCCCCAGATATCGATTTCCCACGCCGCGCTGACGCCGCCGCCACCGCCGCTGTAGGTGATCGGCCTGGCGCCGTTGGGCAGCGGCAGATAAGTGCCTTGGGCACCGCCCAGTGCCTCGTAGCCGAGCTGCGGCAGCGCCTCCGACTTGGCGACTCCGACCAGCGCGCGCGCCTGTTCGACGCGCGCCACCGCGACCTGAATGTCGAGGTTGTTCGCCAGCGCCTCGTCGATGACGCCCTGCAGCACGGGGTCGTTGAACACCGACCACCACGGCAGGTCAGCGAGCGAGCCGGCGTCGTTCAGGCTGGTCTGGGCGCGGAAGCTGGCCGGCGGCGCGACTTGCGGCCGGACATAGTCGGGCCCCTGCGTGCAGCCCGCGACCAGCACGAGCGGCAACAGCAGCGTGCCGATGCGGATCTTTCTCCTGTCATGGGGTTTGTGCGTCATTTCACTGGCCCTTCACTGGACTGCTGCAAGCATCTTGCGGAACCGCGACAGCGTGTAGACGGTGTAGACGCCGCCGATGGCGAGCATCTTGGCCATTTCGGGCCAGACCATCGCGAACGAGGCATCGCGGAACAGTACCGCTTGCGCAAAGCTGACGAAGTGCGTCGACGGCACGAACTGCATGGCCTTCTGCAGCCAACCCGGCATGCTTTCGAGTGGCGTCTGCCCGCCCGACAACAGGCTCATGATGATGTAGACGGGGAACGCCAGCAGCCCGAATTGCGGCATCGAATTGACCACCGTCGCCAGCATGATGCCGAGCGCCGTCACCGAAAACAGGTAGATCGACATGCCGAGCAGGAACAGCAGCATAGATCTGAAGATCGGCACGCCCAGCGCGCCCTGGACGATCACGAACAGCGAGGCCATCGCGACGACGATCACCACCAGCCCGTTCGCCCAGATTTTGGCGAACATCAGTTCGTAGGATTCGAGCGGCATCACCAACAGATGCTCGATATTGCCGTGCTCGCGCTCACGCAATACGGCGGCGCCGCACAGGAAAATCGCCAGCACCGAAATGTTGTTGATCAGCTGGTTGACCGCGACGAACCAGCCCTGTTCGTAATTGGGATTGAAGCGCGCGCGCGTCTCCAGTGCCACCAGCGGCGCATTGCGTGGCTGCCCGGCTTCGGGCCAGTACGGCTGCACCGCCGAATTGATGATGCGGTTGATATAGCCGGGGCCGCGCCCGGCCTGGCTCATCGCGGTGGCGTCGGTGACGATCTCGATTGTCGGCTGCTGGTTGGATTCGATGTCGGACTGGAAGCGCGGCGGCACGACCACGACGAAGGTGAATTTGCCCGAATCCATCGCGCGGTTGATCTCGCGGAAATCGAGATCGGCGGCGGGCAGGAAAAGCGGCGGCAGCATCGCATCCTTGATCGATCGACCGAGCTGGCTGTCGTCTTCGTTGACGATGGCAATCGAGGCATTCTTGACGTCCATTACCGAGCTTTTCGACGGCGTGTAGACCGAGAAGGTGAAGCTGTAGGCAATCAGGAACAGCAGCACCGGATCACGCAACAGGCTGATCAGTTCCTTGACGCCAAGATAATAGATGTGCCTGATATTGTTCATCATCTCACGCCTCCTGCTTCTTGAGCAGCAGGACCGAGAGTACGAAATAGACGACCGCGATGATCGCCAGCGCGACCAGGCTGGGCCACAGCGCCGTCCAGCCCAGCGCCTTGGTGAAGGCGCCGACGCTGATCGCCTGGAAATAGGTACTGGGGAAGATTGTCGCCGCCGCCGCCGCGCCGCCGGTCAGCGACGACACCGGCACGAACATCCCCGAAAACTGCACAGCAGGCAGGATGGCGATGATCGCGGCCGCAAAGATCGCCGCAGTCTGCGTCGAGGCGAACACCGATATCAGCAGCCCGAACCCGGTGCTTGCCATCACGAACAGGATGCCGCCGATGACCAGCGCCGACACGCTGCCCTTGATCGGCACGCTGAACAGCAGCACCGCGATCAGCACCAGCGTCGCGAATTGCAGCAGCGCGATGGCCGCATAGGGCAGTTGCTTGCCGAGCAGGAATTCGGCGCGGGTCGCGGGTGCGGCGTAGAAGTTGGCGACCGAGCCGAGTTCCTTTTCGCGCACGACGCTGAGCGCGGTCAGCATGCTGGGGATCAGCATGATGAGCAGCATGATGTCGCCCGGCACCATCGCATAAACGCTTTCGAACGACTGGTTGTACAGCGCGCGAGACTCGATTTTCATCGGCTGCGCCATCGGCGGCATGCCCTTGTCCTGACGCATTGAGGCTTCGATCTTGCTGTGCGCGCCTTCGACATAGCCGCGCGCGGATTCGGCGCGGAACGGGATGGCGGCGTCGAAATAGGCCATGACTTTCGGCTGGGCGCCGCGGTTGAGGTCGCGCTGGAAGCCCGGCGGAATCTCGATGACGAAACGCAGTTCGCCGTTGCGCAGCCGCCGGTCGAGTTCGTCATAGCTCGTCACCGGGGCATGCTCGGTGAA
>CALMPZ010000327.1 GCA_937871645.1 uncultured Polymorphobacter sp. | reverse complement strand
CGAACATGATGACCCGGCTGGGCGTGCGGTCGCTGCCCGAAGCGTTGCGGCTGGGCTATCTGGCGGGTGCGGTGTCGGTCGACGGCTTCGACGGGACCGATACGCCATGACGCCGTCGCGCCGCCGCCGCTGCATGCGGGCGACCGCCGGCCCTGCCATGACACGCGCCTGATGGACGAACGCGTCCTCGTCCTCACGCCCGAAGCGCGCGACGTGCGCGCGGTTCTGCAGCAGCTGGCGGCAGCAGGCATTGATGCGCAGGCCACTTCGGCCGCCGAACTCGTCACCGCGGTTCGCGATTGCACGCTCGGGGCCGCGCTGCTCACCGTCGAAGCCCTGGACCAATATGATATTGGGGCCGTCACTGCGGCAGTCGAAGCGCAACCGGCGTGGTCGGACTGCCCGATCCTGTTGCTGACCCGTCGCGGCCATGTCGCGAGCGCGAACCGCGATGCCATCATCGAGCGCGCCAATGTGACGCTGCTCGAACGCCCACTGCAGCCCGCAACGCTGGTCGCTGCGGCGCGGGCGGCATTGCGCGCCCGGGCGCGGCAACGCAAGTCGGAGCTGTACCTGCACGCCCGCGACGCCGCCGAAGCGCAACTGCGCGAGGCTGCCGCGACGCTTGAGGCGCGCGTCGCCGAGCGCACCGCGACGCTGACGCAGGAAATCGAACGGCGCACCCATGCCGAAGCCAAGCTGCGCGACAGCGAGGAGCTTTACCGCTTCACCATCAACCTCAACGCGCAGGTCGCATGGAGCACCACGGCCCGCGGCGCGCCGCTCAGTGTCGGTCCGGGCTGGCCCGAACTGACCGGCATCAACTTTGATGAATTCGCCGCGCGCGGCATGGGCGCCATCGCGCACCCCGATGATGCCGCGCGCCTCGCCGCCACGCGGGCCCGTACAACCGCGGAGGGACGCGCGTTCGACCTCGAATTTCGCATCCGCATGCCAGATGGCAATTACCGCTGGCTGCGGTCGCGCGGGTCGCCGCGCCGCGGCGCCGATGGTGCCGTGCTGCAATGGTATGGCACGATCGAGGATGTCGATGCGCGCCGCAATGCCGAAGCGCGGTTCAACCAGCTGCAAGCCGACCTCATCCACGTCTCGCGGGTCAGCGCGATGGGCGCGATGGCATCGGTGCTGGCGCATGAACTCAACCAGCCGCTGACCGCCACCGCCAACTATGTGCGTGGCAGCCGCAAACTGCTCGGCACGCTGGCGGGCGACACCGTCACTACCGTCCACGATGCGCTGGTACAGGCCGACGCCAGTACCGCCAAAGCCGCCGAGATCTTGCGCCGGCTGCGCGATCTGGTCGCGGGCGGCGACGCCCGGCGCCGCATCGAAAACCTGCCCGAATTGATCCGCGAGGCCGGCAGCATGGTGCTGGCCGACGCAGGCGCGCTGGGTATCGACTACATGATCGACCTCGATCCGCAGGCAGCGGTGGTCAGCGCCGACCGCATCCAGATCCAGCAGGTGCTGATCAACCTGTTGCGCAACGCCGTCGAGGCGCTGGGGCCAACGGGCGTGCGGCGCATTGCCATCCAGACGCGGCGAGCGGGCACGCATTGCGAAATTGCGGTGCACGATTCAGGGCCGGGCGTGCATGCCGATGCTGCGGTGCGGCTGTTCGAACCGTTCCATTCGACCAAGGAAACCGGCTTGGGGGTCGGCCTGTCGATCTGCCGGACCATCGTCGAAGCCCATGGCGGCAAGATCTGGCACGCGCCGCAGCCCGGTGGCGGCACGATTTTTCGCTTCACGCTGCAGCACGCACCGGACCTGCCGGCACCGCTTGCCGCGCTGGCAGGCCCGGCGGCAGGCTGAACGGCGCGGCAGCGGCACCCACCCGGACATACGGTAGAATCCCGACATTCAGCCCTGCCACCGCGTCGCGTAACTTCACGCCCCAAGGACCAGAGTCGAAGCGATGGCCCGGTAGCATGGCCCGCACAATCCTGCGCGGACGGGCAATCGGTGAATTGCCAGGGAGCATGTGAACCATGCGCGGAAACATCATGCTTGAATACCGGCCAATCGCCGCGCGCGCGCCCGGCGGCGGCACCGCCAGCGCGCCGGCAGTGGATGCGTTGATTCTGGCGCATGGCCCGCTGGTGCGGTCGATTGCGTGGAGCGTGCTGGCGCGGGTCGGCAGCCGCATCGATCTGGATGATCTGGTCCAGATCGGGCGCGTCGCGCTGGTCGAAGCCGCCAACGTCTTTGTCGCGCGCGGCGATGCCAAATTCACCGCCTATGCGGCGCTGCGCGTGCGCGGCGCGATGTTCGACGAATTGCGCCATACTGCCACGGTGTCGCGCGGCGCGATCCGCCGGCGCCGGGCCTTTGACGCGGTCCGCGACCGCCTCGCCGCCAAGCTCGAACGGCGGCCGAGCGATGCCGAAATGGCGGCGCAGCTGGCCATGTCGGAGGCCGGCTTCCAGACCGCCGAAGCCGCGACGCACGGCATCGCATTCGCCCCCATCGACGACGCCTATTCGGACCATGATGTGCATTTTGCCGACACGGCAACGCCCGACGCGCATGAACTGCTCGAAACTGCCGGCGCCAATCGCGCGCTGTCGGCCGCCATGGCAACCCTGTCCGAGCGCCACCGACTGATTCTGCAACGGTGCTTTGTCGAGGACAAGTCGCTCGCCGACGTCGGGCTCGAGCTCGACCTGACGCGCGCGCGGATTTGCCAGCTCAAGGCCGAGGCGCTGGCTTGCCTGCGCGCCCGCCTGGCCGGTTGGTCGCTCCAATAGGCCGCCATGGCGCGGCGCGCCGCCATTGCTGCTCAGCCAGGCGTGCGTTCCCAGCGCGTCATCGCGCGACGCAGACTGGTGGTATCCTGATAGCCAAGCTGCTCGGCGACATCGGCGACGCCAACGCCGCTGGCGAGCAGGCGCGCCGCGCGGCGCTGCAATTCGGCTTCGAGCAAGGCGCGAAAACCGCCGCCTTCGTCAGCCAGCCGCCGCGTCAGCGTGCGCCGCGACACGCCGAGAATCTGCGCGCAGCGCTGGGCATCGAGCCGCCCCGGCGGCGCCTGCGCCAGAATCTGCGCGACACGGTTGAGCAGCTGGTCCGAAGCGAAGCTGCCGCCGGTGCGGGCGCGCACCATCGCCTCCAGATTGGCGAGCGCCGCCGCGTGCAGCGCCGGATCGGCAAACGGTGAGGCGATGGCCAGCCACGATGTCGGCAGCGCGATAAAGCTCACCGGCTGGCCAAATGCGATCGGTGCGCCGATTTCGGCAGCGAGCCGGTCGGCGAGCGGCGTGCGTTCGCCCGCCAGCCCATAGCGCAGTGCGGCCACCGACTGCACCGGTTGCGTTACCAGGCCGCCGATCAGCGACCGCAGCGCCATGATCGAAACGCTGGCGACATTGTGCCAGGCCGGTGTGGCAATGTCGGCGATGCATGCGAGCTCGAGATGCGCGCGCGAGCGGCCGCGGCGCAGGCTGATGCGCGCCATCGGCGTGCGGATCTGCGTGAAGCGGCACATGATGGCGATGGCATCGCCCAGTGTCGGTGCAGTCTGGGTGGCGACACCGATTGGCCCATAGGCCGAAAAATGCAGCAACTCGCTGACGTCGAAAATCCAGCCCGGCGGGAATAACCGATCGGCGTTTTCAATCAGCTGGATTTGCTGGCGCACGGTGATTTCGCTGGCGCTGTTCTCGATTTCATCTTCGCTGAGCCCGACGCCGTCGCGCAGCGCCGCACGGCGTTCGGGCGTCGTCGCGAAGTGCCGCCAGATCAGCCGCATGTGGCTGATCGTCATCGGCATGTCGAGGCGAGGGTCGGTTTTGGCCATCTGGCTCAAAATGCCTCAACTTTGGCGCGAATGGTAGTGCGCAAGATAAAAACTTTACGGTATATCCGCGGTATAAATCTTCAACAGCAGGGGGCTCGATCGTGAAGCACAAGATCCTGATTTCAAGCGCTTTGGCCGCCGTGACGACACTGGCGTTGCCGGTGCAGGCGCAAGTCGTGACCGGCACACTCGGTGCGCCGAGCGCCACGACGACGATCGAAGGCAAGCAACTGCCCAACCCAGACCCGAAGTTCGGTGGCGTCATCAAGGACGAGGCGCTGCAATCGACACCGTGGTGGGCGCCGCGCATCGTGCCGCCCGCCGCCGCGCCCAATGTGCTGCTGATCATCACCGACGATTCGGGCTTCGGCGTGCCGAGCACATTCGGCGGTGTCATCCCGACGCCGACGATGGACCGCATTGCCGCCCAAGGCCTGCGCTACAACCGGGTATTCTCGACCGCGCTGTGTTCGCCGACGCGCGCCGCGCTGATTACCGGCCGCAACCACCATTCGGCGGGCTTCGGGGTGATTTCCGAGCAATCGACCGGTTTCCCGGGCTACAACAGCATCATCGCGCAGGACAAGGCCACCATCGGCCGCATTTTGCTCGACAACGGCTATGCCACCGCCTGGTTCGGCAAGGACCAT
>CALMPZ010000326.1 GCA_937871645.1 uncultured Polymorphobacter sp. | reverse complement strand
GGCATTGCTGCAGTGCCGAAATTTGCCATCAACGGTGACATTTTCACGACACCAGCGCCGCAAGAAAGCCCGGAAATTCGGCTTTGAGCGCCATATCCAACTCGCCCATCGACGTCTTGCTGCCCAGTGTGCGCAGGCTCGTGACGCCATGGTCGGTGATGCCGCACGGGACGATGCCGCCAAAGTGCGCCAAGTCGGGGTCAACATTGATAGCTGCGCCGTGCATCGTCACCCAGCGGCGCAGCCGCACACCGATGGCCGCGACCTTTTCCTCGCCGCGCGGCGTGTCCACCCAAACCCCGACGCGCCCCGGTGCAACCGTCGCCGCAACGTCAAAATGCGCCAGCGTCCGAATGATCCAGCGCTCGAGTTGCATGACATAGCAGCGCACGTCGCGCCCACGGCGATCAAGGTCGAGCATGACATAGACCACGCGCTGCCCCGGACCGTGATAGGTGTATTGGCCGCCACGCCCGGCAACATGCACCGGGAAGCGCGCCGGATCGATCAGGTCGCCAGCCTTGGCGCTTGTGCCGGCGGTATAGACCGGCGGATGCTCGACCAGCCAGACGCGCTCGGCTGCGGTGCCGGCACGGATGGCGTCGACGCGCGCCTGCATGAACGCCAACGCCGCCGCATAATCAGTGAGGCCGGGCTCGACGTGCCACTCGACGCCGTCAATTGCATCGCCCGGCCCGTTCGTCATCGCCACTGGCGTCTCCGTAGCGCGGCGTTCACGCAGTCAGCTCTTGCGCGCGTGCTGCCAAGATCAGGTCGCTGGCTTTTTCGGCGATCATGATCGTCGGGGCGTTGGTGTTGCCTGACACCAGATACGGCATGACGCTGGCATCGACAACGCGGAGCCCGCTGACACCGCGCACGCGCAACTCGCCGTCGAGTACGGCTTCTGCATCGGCGCCCATGCGGCAGGTGCCGACCGGGTGATAGATCGTCTCGCCCCATTGGCGCACCGCCTCGACCAAAGATTCGCGCGTTGCTGCGGCCGGCCCGGGCCAGATTTCGGCGCCGCGGAACGGGGCGAACGCCGCGCTGGCGCCGATGCGCCGCGCGATTTCGATGCCCTTGACGATCGTGTCGACATCTTCGGGTGCCGACAGATAGTTGGCATCGATCAGCGGCGCTGCCCGCGGATCGCTCGACGCCAGTCGAATCGTGCCGCGGCTTTCGGGGCGAACCTGGCAGACGTGGATCTGATAGCCATGCTGCGGTCCCATCTTCTCGCGGCCATGCGGCGCCCCGACCAGTGGCATGAAATGCATCTGGATATCCGGCGCGGCGAGCCCTTCGCGCGTCGACACGAACGCGCCGGCCGGCGTCGGGATGTAGCTCGCCGGGCCAGTCTTGGCGAAGAACCACTTCCCCAGCGCCGCTGCCTGGGTGAAGATCGAGCGCGTGCCGTTGAGCGTCACTGGCTGGGTGCACTGCCATTGCACCTGCACGTCGAGGTGATCCTGCAGATTGCCGCCGACATCGGGGCTGTCATGCACGACATCGATGCCAACCGACTTCAGATGCGCCGCCGGCCCGACGCCCGACAGCATCAAAATCTGCGGCGAATTGATCGCGCCGCCGCACAGGATCGTCTCGCCGGCGGTGACCACGACGCGCTTGCCATCGTGCATATAGGACACGCCGGTGGCGCGCTTGCCCTCGAACGTCACGCGCTCGACCTGGACATCGGTGCGGACTTCAAGGTTGGGGCGCCCCATCACCGGCGTCAGATAGCCGCGCGCCGCCGACCAGCGGCTGCCGTTCTTGATCGTCGAATCGTAGATGCCGGCGCCTTCGAACTGCGGTCCGTTGAAATCATCGGTGTGCGGAATGCCGGCCTGCTGCGCGGCGTCGAGGAACACGCTGATCAGGTCGTTGGGCAGCGCACGCTTTTCGGTATGCAGCGGGCCGCCCTTGCCGTGGAAATCATCGGCACCGCGCTCGCTGTCCTCGCTACGCCGGAAATACGGCAGCACATCGGCCCAGCCCCAGCCGGTCAGGCCAAGCTGCGCCCAGCGGTCGTAATCGCTGCTGTGACCGCGGATATAGACCATGCCGTTGATCGACGACGAACCGCCGACGACCTTGCCGCGCGGCCAGTACATTTGCCGTCCGCCCATCGTCGGTTGCGGCACCGTCCAATAGCCCCAGTTGAGCGGGCTCTTGTTGTCGGGCGGCAGGATCGTCGCGATGCCGCCGGGCATGTTGACCATCATCTTGTTGTCCTTCGCGCCGGCTTCGAGCAGCAGCACGCGGTTCTTCGGGTCGGCCGACAGCCGGTTGGCGAGCACGCACCCGGCAGATCCTGCACCGACAATGATGAAATCGAACGCGTCACGCATGCTGCCACTCCCAAGGCTGATTTGAGCGCAGCTTTAATGCATTGGTAGCGTGAAGCAATACGCACATAGCAATCTCGGCAAATGCGTGTTTGTGCCGCGCCCCCTTCACATTCGGTCCCTACGCTGCCACATCAACGCGATGAGCACCGCCGATGACCTTGTCGCCAACGCGCCCTATGGCCGCATCGAGCAACTGACCCCGCTGATCCGGCGCGTGCTGGCGAAGAACCCGTCGCCGTTCACCTATATCGGCACTGGCACCTATATCATCGGCGGCGGCGACACCGTCGCGGTGATCGATCCCGGCCCTGCCGAGCCCGCGCACATCGCTGCACTGATCGACGCGTTCGCGGGAAAAACCGTCAGCCATATCGCCATCACCCACACGCACATGGACCATTCGCCCGCCGCGCCGGCGCTGGCGGCCGCCACGGGCGCGCGCATCGTTGGCTGCGTGCCGCTGATGCTCAGCGACGATGGCCCGCGCGCCGATGCCGGTTTCGACGCGACCTACGCCCCCGATGAGGTGATGGCCGACGGCGACAGCATTTCCGGCCCCGATTGGACGCTGACCGCGCTGCACACACCGGGCCATACCTCGAACCATCTGTGCTTCGCGCTGGCGCAGGAGAAGGCGCTGTTCACCGGCGACCATGTCATGGGCTGGTCGACGACGGTGGTGGCGCCGCCCGACGGCGACATGGCGGCGTATATGGCGAGCCTCAAGCTGCTGCTCGACCGCGACGACGCCATTTACTACCCGACGCACGGCGACCCGGTCACTGATCCGCAGCGCTTTGCGCGCGGGCTGATCACCCATCGCAAGCAGCGCGAAAACCAGATTCTGAAGCTACTCGGGCAGGCGCCACAGACGATCCCGGCGATGGTCGCTGTCATGTACGCGATGGTGGACAAGAAGCTCCACCCTGCCGCCGGCCGCTCGGTGCTGGCGCATCTGATCGACCTTGAAGCGCGCGGCGTTGTCGTGCGTGACGGCGAAGTCTGGCGGATGGCATGAGGGGCAGCACGCTCCTCGTCGGCGTTGTCGCGCTTGGGCTGGGCATCGCCTATGGGCCGCAGCTCATCGAAAAGCTGCCGGCGCCGGTCAGCGGCTTCCTGACGCGGCTCGGCGGTGACGAGGATGTCGTCGCGACGCTGGTGACCTCGGTTCACAAGATGAACGACCTCAGCGTCTTCGGCGCGCAGCTCTACTCGATCGTCAAGACGCCGCACGAAGGTCTGATCGACGCGCTCGACACCACGACCTGGGTCATCGTGCCGGGGTCGGTGCGCTATGTCGTCAACCTGTCGGCCTTGGCGCGCGACAATTTCAACTGGGATGCCAAGTCGCGCACATTGGTCGTGGTCGTCCCCGATCCGGTGCCGACCGTGGCCAACATCGACGGCGCCCGCGCTCGCGTGCTGGTGGATGGCGTCGACCTCGCCAGCGGCGACGACCGCGAACGCATCCTGCAAAAAAGCCTCGCGGTGGCGCGCGACGATATTGGCCGCAAGGCGCGCGAGGACTATCTTATGCGGGCGGCGAAGGATTCGGCGCGCACGGCATTGCAGGCCAATTTCGCAGCGCCGCTGGTCGCTGCCGGCCTGCAACCCACCGTTACCGTTCGCTTTCGCAGCGAAGCATTGCTGAAGGGCTAGACCATGGACGCACGCCTCAACCCGCTCGGCCGCGGGGCCTTGGACGGCATCGACCTGCACGCCGAAATCGCCCGGCTGCGCAAGGAGAAGAACGCCGTCATCCTGGCGCATTATTATCAGGACCCAGTGCTGCAGGACCTCGCCGATTTCGTCGGCGACAGTCTCGACCTCAGCCGCAAGGCCGCCGCGACCGATGCCGATGTCATCGCGTTTTGCGGTGTACGCTTCATGGCCGAAGTCGCGAAAATCCTCAGCCCACAAAAGACCGTCGTGCTGCCCGACATGGCGGCAGGGTGCAGCCTCGAGGATTCGTGCCCGCCGGAGGAATTCGCCGCGTTCCGTGCCGCGCACCCAGATCACATCTCGCTGACCTACATCAACTGCTCGGCGGCGGTGAAGGCGCATTCGGACATCATCGTCACCTCGTCGTCGGCCGAACGCATCATCAACCAGCTGCCGCGCGACCAGAAGATCCTGTTCGCCCCCGACAAGCACCTCGGCGCCTGGCTCAACCGCAAGACCGGCCGCGACATGCTGCTGTGGGACGGCAGCTGCATAGTCCATGAGCGGTTTTCGGTCACCGAATTGCTCAAGTTGAAGGCGCTCAACCCGGCCGCGCCGGTGCTCGCGCACCCCGAATGTCCGGCGCCGATCCTCGAACTCGCCGACTATATCGGCGCGACCAGCGGCATCCTCGACTATGCGCTGAAGTCGCCCGAACAGACGCTAATCGTCGCCACCGAGCCCAACATTATCCACCAGATGCAGTTGAAGGCACCGCACAAGACCTTTATCGGCGCGCCGGGTGCCGACGGCAATTGCAGCTGCAATACCTGCCCGTTCATGGCGCTCAACACGCTCGAGAAACTCTATCTGTGCCTGCGCGACTTGAAGCCAGAAATCATCGTGCCTGAAGCTGTCCGGCTGCGCGCCAAGCTGCCGCTCGACCGCATGCTCGAAATGGCGGCCAACGCTTCGCCGGTGGCGGTGAAAGGTGACTGAACCGTTCAAACTGCCGGGCTTTGACCTTGATGCCTTTGTTGCCGCAACGCTCGCCGAAGACCTTGGCAGCGGCGGTGACCGCACCTCGGCCGCAGTCATTCCCGCCGAAGCGCAACTCCACGCTGTCATGGCAAGCCGCGACGAAGTCGTTGTCGCCGGCTTGCCGCTGGCGCTCGCCTTCATCCGCGCGCTCGACCCGCAGGCGCATTTCGAAGTCGTCGCGCATGACGGCGATCATCTGCCCGCCGGCAGTGCGTTGCTGCGCATCAGTGCCAACGCCCGCGCGCTACTCACCGCCGAGCGTTCGGCGCTCAACACCGTGCAGCATTTGACCGGCATCGCGACACTGACGCGCCAATATGTCGATGCCATCCATGGCACCGGCGCCATCCTGCTCGACACGCGCAAGACGCTGCCGGGGCTTCGTGTTCTCGAAAAGTACGCGACCCGCATGGGCGGCGCCACCAACCACCGGATGCGCCTCGATGACGGCGTCATGATCAAGGACAATCACATTGCCGTCGCCGGTGGCGTCGAGGCGGCAGTGCGTGCCGCCAAAGCTGCGAGCCTGCACGACATCGTTGTCGAAGTCGATTCGCTGGACCAGATTCCGCCGGCGCTTGGCGCGGGTGCCGACCGCTTGCTGCTCGATAACATGGGGCCGCCGATGCTGCGCGAGGCGGTCGCGCTGATCGCCGGGCGCGTGCCGACCGAAGCTTCGGGCGGCGTCAACCTCAACACCATCCGCGCCATCGCCGAAACCGGGGTGACCTATATCAGCGTCGGACGCATCACCCAGAGCGCGCCGGCTGCCGATATCGGGCTCGATTTCGCCTAAGGCGCTGCGGCATTGCGGGGCGCGACAAGCGCTGCGACAGCCGCTAGAACCGCGTCATGGCCGATACCGATCCCGCTCCCGAAATTGCCGCTGCGCCGTCACCTGCCGCCGTGGCACCACCTAAACGCGGCACCACCCGCCGCAACATCTTGATCGGCACCGGCGCTGTCGGCGGGCTGCTGCTCGGCTATGCCGTCTGGCCGCGCAAGCAGCGGCTCAACTGGGTCGCCGGCCCGGACGAATCGCGCATCAACGGCTGGCTCAAGATCGGCACCGATGGCCGTGTCATCGTCGCCGTGCCGCAGGCCGAAATGGGGCAGGGGGTCTACACCGCACTGCCGCAGATCCTCGCCGACGAACTCGGTGCCGACTGGAACACCGTCGGCGTCGAACCGGCGCCGCTCAACCCGGTCTATGCCAATCGCGGCATGGCCGCCGACGCCACCAAAAAAATGCCCGCACTGTTTCGCGGCATTGCCAACTGGGGCATCGGCGAGGTCATGAGCCGCTTCGAGGTCCAGCTGACCGGCGGCAGCAGCTCGGTGCGCGCCTATGAACCAACGCTGCGGCTCGCCGGCGCCGCCGCACGCGAGATGCTGTGCAAGGCCGCCGCGCGCCGCTGGGATGCCGACCCCGAAGACCTCGACACCGCCAACGGCTTCGTCATCTACAAGGCCAACCGCATCCGCTTTGCCGACATCGCCGGCGAGGCCGCGCAGGAGGACATGCCGAGCGAGCCGACGCTGCGCAGTCCGTCGAAGAACCGCCTGATGGGCAAGGCCGTCCAGCGCATCGATATTCCTGCCAAGACCAACGGCAGCGCCCGCTTCGGCAGCGATGTCCGCCTGCCCGGGCTGGTCTATGCCGCCGTGCGCTCGGGGCCGACGGGCGATCCGGCGCTGACCGGCGCCAATGTCGCCGCCGCCCGCGCCGTTCCCGGTGTCCTCGACGTCGTCAAGGGACCGACTTGGGTCGCCGTGGTCGGCACCAGCTGGTGGCTCGCCAACAACGCGCTCGATGCCGCCGCACCGCAGTTTGCCGCACAGCCCAAGCCCGCCGGACCGTGGATGGCGAAGGCGCTGCGCGACGGCCTCGATACCGGTGAAATCGCCGTCGCGCAGGATGAAGGCGATGCTGCGGCATTGCTCGCCAAGCCCGGCACCATCACCGCGACCTACAGCGTACCATTCCTCGCGCACGCCTGTCTGGAGCCGATGAACGCCACCGCGCGCATCACCGATGGCCATGTCGAAGTCTGGGCGCCGACGCAGTCGCTGACGCTCGCGACCTGGGCGGTTTCGCGCGCGCTCGGTATCGAGGACAAGGACGTCACCGTCTATCCGACGCTGCTCGGCGGCGGCTTCGGGCGCAAGGTCGAGGTTGATTGCATCGTCCAGGCGGCACTGATTGCGCGCGCCACCAAGCGCCCGGTGCAGCTGATCTACAGCCGCGCCGAAGACATCGCGCAGGACAAGTTTCGCCCCGCCGCCGTGGCGCGGATGCGCGGCCAGTTAGAGCCCACCGCGGCCGGCAAACGCGTCGGCGCCTGGGGCGCGCGCATCGCGGTGCCCGACCCGGCGTGGTCGATGATGCGCCGCGTCATGCCGAGCTTCGCCAGCGATGCGCCCAAGGCCGGCGCCGGCTCGATCGAAGGCGCATTCGACCTGCCCTATGACCTTGGCGCGGTGCTCGCCGAACATGCGCTGGTCGACCTGCCGGTAGCATCGGGCATCTGGCGCTCGGTCGGCCACAGCTTCACCGGCTTCTTCGTCGAAAGTTTCATCGACGAACTCGCGCATGCGGCGGGTGCCGACCCGTTCGCGTTCCGGCTGGCGCTGCTCGCGGGCAGCCCGCGCCATGCCGCGGTGCTGCGCGCGGTGATGCGGCTCGGCGGGCCGCTTGGCATCGTCGAACCCGGCGTGGCGCGTGGCATTGCGATCCACGAAAGCTTCGGCAGCATCGTCGCGGTCATCGCCGAAGTCGCCGCCAAGCCCGGCGAAATCACCGTGCGTCGACTGTCGGGCGCGATCGACTGCGGCCAGGTCGTCAACCCGAACATCGTCGCCGCGCAAGTCGAAGGGGCGATGCTGTTCGGGCTGAGCGCCGCGCTGACGGGCGATATCCAGTTCGAGGGGGGCCGCACCACTGCGACCAACTTCGATGGCGCGCCGTTGCTGTCGATGGCGCAGGCACCCGTGACGCAAGTCGTCATCATGCCCAGTACCGCACCGCCCGGCGGCGTCGGCGAACCCGGCACGCCGCCGGTCGCCCCTGCGGTCGCCAATGCGCTGTTCGCCGTGACCGGCAAACGCTTCCGTGACCTGCCGCTGGTCGGCAAGGTCTGACGGTGGATTTGGCCAAGGGCCACCCTCCGGTGGCGGTACCCGACGGCCACCCGCCGGTATTGACGCCGCGCGTTGGCGTCCTGCTGGTCAACCTCGGCACGCCCGACGCGCCCGACCGCGCCAGCGTCAAACGCTACCTCGCCGAGTTTCTGTCCGACCGCCGCGTCGTCGAAATTCCGCAAATCGTCTGGCAACCGATCCTGCGCGGCATCATCCTCAACACCCGCCCGAGCAAGACCGCGGCGAACTACGCCAAGATCTGGGAAGGCACCGATCCCGGCGAATCGCCGCTCCGACGCATCACCCGCGAACAGGCCGCCGACATGGCGGCGCATTTCGGTGACGGTGTCATCGTCGACTGGGCGATGCGCTACGGCAATCCGTCGATCCCCGACCGGCTGGCAGCGCTCAAGGCGGCGGGCTGCAACCGCATCCTGATCGCGCCGCTCTACCCGCAATATTCGGGCGCGACGACGGCGACGGTCAACGACAAGGTCTTTGAAACGCTGTCGAAATGGCGCTGGCAACCGGCGCTGCGGACGCTGCCGCCCTATCACGATGACCCGGCGTATATCGATGCGCTCGCAGTCTCGGTGCGCGACCAGATTGCCGGCCTCGACTTCCGTCCCGAGCTGCTGCTGGCGTCGTTCCACGGCATGCCGCAGCGCACGCTCGAACTCGGCGACCCCTATCACTGCCACTGCGCCAAGACCGCGCGGCTGCTCGGCGAAGCGCTCGACCTGCCTGTGCAGATGAGCTTCCAGTCGCGGCTCGGCCGCGCCGAATGGCTCAAGCCCTATACCGACAAGACGCTCGCCGAATTGCCGGGGCAGGGCGTGCGCAAGCTGGCGGTGGTGTCGCCGGGATTTTCGGCGGACAATCTCGAAACGCTCGAAGAAATCGCGATACAGGGGCGCGAGACTTTCCTCGAAGCCGGCGGCGAAGCCTTCGCCTATCTGTCCTGTCTCAACGCCGATGCGCCGGGCCTCAAAATGCTCGCAGATTTACTCGCGCGCGAACTTGCCGGATGGGTGCCCGCGTCCTAGTCTGCGCAGGTAACCGACTGGGGAGTTTTGAGACATGGCTCGTGTGGCAATCGTAACCGGCGGCACCCGCGGCATCGGCGAGGCGATAAGCCTCGCATTGCGCGACGCCGGCTATACCGTGGCGGCGAACTATGGCGGCGATGACGCCAAGGCAGCAGAGTTCACCAAGCGCACCGGCATCGCATCGTACAAATGGAACGTCGCCGATTTCGATGCTTGCCAGGCCGGTGTCGCCAAGGTCGAAGCCGACCTCGGCCCCGTCGATGTGCTCGTCAACAATGCCGGCATCACCCGCGACGGCGTGTTGATGAAAATGACCTATGCGCAGTGGAAGGAAGTCATCGACGTCAACCTCGGCGGCTGCTTCAATATGGCCAAGGCGGTGTTCCCCGGCATGCGCGACCGCAAGTTCGGCCGCATCGTCAGCATCGGCTCGATCAACGGGCAGGGCGGGCAGTACGGCCAGGTCAACTATGCCGCCGCCAAGTCGGGCATCCACGGCTTTACCAAGGCGCTGGCGCAGGAAGGCGCGCGCGCCGGCATTACCGTCAACGCCATCGCACCGGGCTATATCGACACCGACATGGTCGCCGCGGTGCCCGCCGATGTGCTTGAAAAGATCGTCGCCAAGATCCCCGTCGGCCGGCTCGGCAAGGCCAGCGAGATCGCGCGCGGCGTGATGTTCCTGGTG
>CALMPZ010000325.1 GCA_937871645.1 uncultured Polymorphobacter sp. | reverse complement strand
TCCCGGCCTTCGCCGGGATGACGAGGATAAAATCAAATGGGTGCAGGCCTCAGGCCTGCCCGCCGGAGGCCCTTTCGCGCTTCGAAACAATCTCGAACAACGGATTCGGCTTCGGCGGCGCGATACGCTTCAGCGTGTTGGTATCGCGGTGCAGGAAGGGTTCTTGATTGCCGCGGACAATCAGCGTCGTGTCGCTGACATAGCTGTAGCTGTCGTCATCGTTGAAGGTGATTTGCAGCGCGTAGGCGTCGGTGCGGAAGGCGTGCTCAAGGAAGGCGGTCGAGACAATGCCGTTTTCGGTGCTGCCGCGTTCGGCGCTGACCTTGAGGCTGCGGTCGCCGGGTTTGGCGGTGCCTTTGGCGAGCACCGACTGGCCGCGCGGGATGGTCAGCGACTGCAGGATCAGGCCGGTCGCGGGTTCGTATGACCAATAACCGATCTGGTCGTGGAAGGTGATGTCTTCTTCGAGCGTGGTGATGTGGATGTGGTAGCGCAGGCCGTAGAGGAGTTGCGGGCCGTTGGCTTGCGGATCGATGGGCTGGAATTCGGCGCGTTCGATGAAGGTGCGGCGTTCGGGGCCGTCGGCCTTTGGGGCGAGATCAACGCCGAAAGTGCCTTCCCAGACGCCAGCGAGCGGCCGTAGCGGGCCGAGGTTGGCGAGCGTGTCGGGGTCGACATCCTCGGGTTCGGTGAAGATGTCGTCTGGAAATTTGGTCATGCGCAATCCTGTCGAATCGCCGCATTTTTGGCATGGCGGACGCAGGTCGTCTAGGTCGACAGATAGCCGTACCAGACGACGAGCAGCAGCATGCGTGCCGCGAAACCGCTACCCGACACCGCCGACAGTGCCATGCTGACCAGCGCCACGACGCCGCCGGTGGCGAGCGCCAGCGGCAGTCGTGCGGCGTCGGCGTTCCACAGTGCGCCGGGTAGCGCCATCGCCAGTGCCCAGACCATTCCCGCCGCGACGAACGCGGCACGGCGCAGGGTTGGCGAAAGCGCGGTGGTCATGGTCAGCGCACGCAGGCCCTTGGGCTCGGTGCGGCCGGCGTGCGCGGTGAGCGCGAAGATCAGCCACAGATTGGCGGCGGCGCTGCCGACGTGGCGGTAGTCGGCGGCCAGTCCGGCGATGGCGGCACCCAGCCCGAGCAGTAACAGCAGCCGGCCGCCGCCGATGAGGGTGAACTCGGCGCGCAGCAGCTCGAGCAGCGGCACACGGGCAGCGCTGGCGGGCGGCGCGTTGGGGTTGGCGCGCGGCGGCACGGGTTGCGCGGTCAGCCGGTCGGCAAGTGTCGCATACCAGCGGCGCTTGGCAGAGCGGTGCGGGCGGTAGAGCAGCCCGGCAAACGCCGCAAGCGCGACGGCAATCGCCGCCCAGGCCAGCCGCGACGGGATATAGCCCGGCGATAGCAGCCCGGCCATGACATCGAGCGATACGCGGCCCGGCAGCGCATCGACGCCGCCGATGGCAAAATCATCGCTGCCGGCGGGCGCGCCGTAAACCAGCGGCCGCACGAAGCCGGCGAAGTCGTACATATTCGACGCAAAGCCGGCTGGCATGTGCTGCGCGGCGGCGTGGACGGCGATCGAGGCGAGCCAGACCCACAGATAGAGAAAATCGCCGAGTGCGCGGCGCGTCCATGGCAGCGCGTCGAACAGCTGGCGGATGGCGGCGAGGCCCATGACAGCGGGCGCGGCGACGAGCCACAGCGCGAAGCTGATCTGCGCGAAGTTGACCGGCTCGACAGTGATGACCAGCCAGCCGAGCAGCCAGCCGCCGAGGTTGAGCGCGGCGAGCACGCCGAACAGCACCAGCATATCGGCGCCGAAGCGGCCGAGCGTGATGGCGACGCGCGATGCCGGGCTGACCTCCTCGATTTGCCACGGCTGGCATCGCGTGGTGTTGGCGCGCAGGTAGAGGAACGCCACCGGCAGCAGCAGCGTCGAGACGACGATGCCCAGCGACACGCCGAGCATCGCCGACGTCAGCACCGGCAGGTGGTTGCCGACGGCGATGGTGACCGACGAGCCGTCATCGCGCCCGACAAAAAACCGCGCGCCGATCGGGCCGACGAGCAGCAGCAGCCACAGCCCCCAACTGCGCGAATAGCGCTTGAGCGCGGTGACCAGTGATGACTGCGCGACGGCCCCAAAAGCACTGCCGACACCGCTCATGCCGGCAGCACCTGGCCGACATCGACGCGCAGCACCTGCACCGCATGCGGCGCCAGTTCGTCGGACAAATGCGTGGTCATCACGACCACCGCCTCGCGGGCGCGGTCGATGATCAGCGCACCGAGTTTGCGCGCGGTTTCGCCGTCGAGTTCGGCGGTCGGTTCATCGAGCGCCAGCAGTTGCGGTTGGCCGAGCAGCGCCTGCACGAAGATCAGCCGCCGCCGCATGCCGCCCGAGTAGCTGGCGATGCGGCCATTGACGTCGGCGTGCAGCCCGACGGCATCGGCGAGTCCGAGGAATTGCGCGTCGGCGGTGCCGAGGTCGAGGCCCTTGAGGCTCGCCATGTGGCGCGCGAATTCGCGGGCGGTCAGGTCATCGGGCAAGTCGACGGCTTGCGGGGCATAGCCGAGCGTTGCGCGCAGTGTCGCACGTGCGGCGGGCAGCGCGGCGCCGTCCCAGGCGATGGTGCCACGGTCAGGGCGTTCGGCGGTGGCGAGCAGGCGCAGCAACGTCGATTTGCCCGCGCCGCTTGGCCCGACGAGCAGCGTCAGGCCCATAGGGAAAGTCAGGGATACGCCGTTCAGAACCGCTTTGCGGCCATAGGATTTCGAAACATTGTCGAGCGAAAGAAGCGCCATGAACTGCGTGCCACCTGTTGTTGCCGGCAGGTGTATTGCATAAATAATACGGTATAGGCAAGTCAGCTTTCAGCCCAGCGCCGCACCAAGTTGTGGTAGATGCCGGTCAGCCGCACGACATGTGCGTCATCGATTCCCTGCGCGCTGCCGAGCTGCTGGATGGTCTGGTCAAGGTCGAACAGCATGGCGCGGGCGCTGTCGTCGCGCACCAGCGACTGGACCCAGAAAAAGCTCGCCAGCCGCACGCCGCGCGTTACCGCGGTGACACGGTGCAGGCTCGATGCCGGATACAGGATCATGTCGCCGGCGTTGAGCTTGACCGCCTGCACGCCGAAGGCATCTTCGATCAGCAGCTCGCCGCCGTCGTAGCTATCGGGGTCGGACAGGAACAGCGTTGCCGACAGGTCGGTGCGCAGCTTGATCGAGGTGCCGGGGACGGGTCGGATGGCGTTGTCGATGTGCGTGCCGAACGACTGGCCCGGACCGTAGCGGTTGAACAGCGGCGGGAAGGTGCGGTGCGGCAGCGCAGCAGCGACGAACAGCGGCGCGGCGCCGAGAGCATCGAGGATGCGGTCGCCCCAGGCCTGCGCCACCGGCGACGATGCAGGCAGCTGTTCATTGTGCTTCACGGTGCGCGACTGTGCGCCCGCGGTGATGCGGCCGTCGGCCCATTCGGCGGCTTCGAGATCGGCGACGCAGGCTGCAACTTGAGCAGGCGACAGCACATTGGGGATGGCGAGCAGCATGGCGCGGTCCTTCGTGGCTAAAGGTTGACGCGCAGCGTCACCAGCATTGACCGCCCCGGCGCGACATAGGCGAACGGCGTGGCGCTGCGGTAGATCGCATCATAATAGAGCTCGTCGGTGAGGTTGAGCAAATTGGCCTGGACCTCGACCTTGGGGCTGAAGCGGTAGCGCGCCGTCGCATCGAAGCGCCAATAGGCCGGCAGATGCGCGGTGCCGGCAATGTTGGTGCCGCCGTAGCGTGTGCCGGTGTAGCCGACCTGGCCACCGAAAGTGAACGCGTCGGTCAGCTGATAGGTGCTCAGCACCGAGGCGCTGTGCGCGGGAATGTTGGGGAAGTGCGCGCCGACTTCGGCGGGGTTGGTCGATTCCAGGATCTTGGCATCGAGATAGACATAGCCGCCATAGACCTGCCAGCGCGGCGTGACGTTGCCCGACAGCCCGATGTCGATGCCTTGCACGCGCTGCTTGCCGGCGAGGACCTGCATCGTCGCGGTGACCGGGTCATTGACGCGGGCGTTGGTTTTGTTGGTGCGGAACAGCGCCGCCGTCAGCAGCAGGTTGTTGTCGGCGACCTGCCATTTGACCCCGGCTTCGAAGCTTTCGTTTTCTTCCGGGTCAAGGTTGGCGGTGGCGGTACCGATGCCACCGTAGCCGACGCCGCTGCCGTCGGTCTGCTCGCCGCTGGGGTTCGACGAGGTGCTCGCCGACAGATACAGCGTGCCCGCCGGCACCGGCTTGAACACCAGCCCGGCGTTCCAGTTGAGGAAGCTGCTGTCATTGCCGAGATCGACAATGCTGCCGTTGAGATTGCGCTGGTGGAAGCGCAGTTGATAGTCATCGTAGCGCAGCCCGCCGCTCAACTGCCACCTGGGTGACAGATCGATGGTGTCGACGATGTAGACCGCCTTCGACACGACTTTGGTGTTGGCGCTGACCCCCGACAAGGTGCGCGCCAGCAGCCATGGCTGGCCGGGGTTTGGGGTCCACAGGTTCTGGAAGACCGGCGTTGTCGGCACGATCGGTGCGCCGACGGTTTCGGAGCTGGCGAACGCGAACGGCGAATTGGTGACCGTCTCGCGTGTCAGTTCCCAGCCGGTGACGAGCGCGTGGGCGACGCTGCCGGTGGCGAAGTTGAAGCGGAAATCGGTGGCGTTGGCATAGGTTTGCGCGTTGGCGTTGCGGTTCTTCGGGTTGGCGCTGATGAACCATTGCGCCGGATCGGGGTTGGGCGTCACCGGGCGTTCGGGGGCGGATGCAATGTATGAATTGAGGTTCGAGCCGTAGCGCAGCTTGCTGTCGACGGTGAAGAAATCGCCGGCGCGGGCTTCGAACTTCAGTGTCGCGATGTCGACATTGGTCGAGGCGAAATCGCGCGCCGTGACGCCGTAGAAATTGCCGCGTGGCACATCGAACGGCTGCTGCGTGCGGCTGTCGAACGGCACCCCCCAATCGGGCAAGCCGCTGGTTTGCAAATGGTAATAGTCGGCACCGAAGTCGATTTCGTCGGTGGGTTGCCAGGCGATGGCGGCCGCCACACCCCAGCGCTGCGTCCAGACCTCGTCGCGACCGGCGACATCGGCGTCATGGAAGACGCCGTTCAATCGCACCTGCACGGTTTGCCCGAGCGGCTGGTTGATGTCGGCAGTGATGCGCTTGGTGTTGTCGGTGCCCAGCGTCGCCTCGAAGACTTCGAAGCCGGCCTTTTGCGGCGCCTTGGTGACGAAGCTGACGGTGCCGCCGGTGGTGCCGCGGCCGCCGTAGCTCGACGCCGGACCCTTGACGATTTCGATCTGCTGGACGGCGAAGACTTCGCGGCTGGTGACGCCGGGGTCGCGCAGCCCGTCGACATAGACGTCGTTGCGGGCATCGAAGCCGCGGATGAAGATGCGGTCGCCGAACGCATTGCCGCCTTCGCCGGTGCCGAGCGTGATGCCGGGCTGGGTACGGACGATTTCGCGGAACGTCGTGGCGCCGAGGTCCTGGATGACGGCCTGGGGGATGACGGTGATACTGCGCGGAATATCGAGCAGCGGCGCGGTGAACTTGTCCGAGGCGAGGCGATCGATCTTGTACGGCGCATTTGCGTCGGCGAACGGATTGTCGCCGCCGCGTTCTGCCGACACGATGATCGGGTAGGCGGCATCGTCATAGGCGTCATCGGCCGCAACCGCGCCGTATGGCGCGAACAGCGCCGCTGCAATCGGAATGGCACGTGCGCTCGCGCGCAGCGAAAGCGGGAGTCTGGTCGATGTCATGGGCAATCCTGTCGCGCCGGGAAGTGGCGTTGACAGCACCGCTAATGAGAGTCGTTATTAATTGCAACGACTATTGAGAATTTATCGCAATAACCGTCGCGCCCGCGGTTCAGATGACGTTGAACAGCAGCCAGCCGATGACGATGATCCCCGGAACCCCGAGCATCCATAAGATCAGGCCCTTGCCCATAATATATCCTCGTTGATTGCGTTGCCGATGTCGGTTTCAACGCAATCCGGCCTGCAAAGTTCCCGCCGGCACCGGTTTCGCGCAGCAAAAGCGCGGAAAAACTGGCGTTTTGCAGGCAAACCCCCTAGAAGCGGAGGTTCGAAATCTGCCTGAACGTCAAGGTTAAATAGTCTCATGGATTCAACGACATCGCAGCTTCCGGGCGAGCCCGACATCAAGCCGGTCTCGATCGTCAAGGAAATGCGTGTCAGCTTCCTCGACTATGCGATGAGCGTCATTGTCGCGCGCGCGCTGCCCGATGTCCGCGACGGGCTAAAGCCGGTGCACCGGCGCATCCTGTGGGGCGCGCATGAAAGCGGCTTTGTCGCCGGCAAGCCCTACCGCAAATCGGCGCGCATCGTCGGCGAAGTCATGGGCAAGTACCACCCGCACGGCGACAGCTCGATCTACGAAGCCTTGGTCCGCATGGCGCAGGACTGGTCGATGCGACTGCCGCTCATCGACGGGCAGGGCAACTTCGGGTCGATGGACCCCGACAAGGCCGCCGCCATGCGCTACACCGAAGCGCGGCTGGCAAAAGCGGCGAATGAGCTGCTCGACGACATCGACAAGGATACCGTCGACTTCATCGACAACTATGACGGTTCCGAATCCGAACCCTCGGTGCTGCCGGCGCGCTATCCCAACCTGCTGGTCAACGGCGCTGGCGGTATCGCCGTCGGCATGGCGACCAATATTCCGCCGCACAACCTCGGCGAAGTCATCGACGCTTGCCGCGCCTATCTCGACAATCCGGCGATCACCATCGACGAGCTGATGGTGCATTTGCCGGCGCCCGATTTCCCTACCGGCGCCATTCTCGTCGGCACCACCGGTTTGCGCAGCGCCTATCACACCGGCCGCGGCAGCATCATCATGCGGGCGCGCGCCATCGTCGAGGAAGGTCGCGGCGACCGGCGCTCGATCGTGCTCACCGAAATCCCCTACCAGCTCGGCAAGAACAGCCTCGTCGAAAAGCTCGCCGAAGCCGTCAAGGACAAGCGCATCGAAGGCGTCAGCGACATCCGCGACGAATCGAGCCGCGAAGGCGTCCGCGTCGTACTCGACCTCAAGCGCGACGCGGTGTCCGACGTCGTGCTCAACCAGATCTATCGCCACACGCCGGCGCAATCATCGTTCGCGATCAACATGCTGGCGATTCGTGGCGGCCGCCCCGAATTGCTCAACCTCAAAGACGTCATCGAGGCGTTCATCAAGTTCCGCGAAGAAGTCATCACGCGGCGCTCGAAGTTCGAGCTCGGCAAGGCGCGCGAACGCGCCCACATCCTGCTCGGGCTGATGATTGCGGTGGCCAACCTCGACGAAGTGGTGGCGATGATCCGCGCGTCCGCAACGCCGGTTATCGCGCGCGAAGCGCTGATGGCGCGCGAGTGGCCGATGGGCGAAATCCGCCCCTATCTCGGGCTGGTCGATGCGACCGCGACGCTGGCGATCGGCGACGCCGACTATGCCGATACCTACCGGCTCAGCGAGCTTCAGGTCCGTGCCATTCTCGACCTGCGCCTGCAGAAGCTGACCGCGCTGGGCCGCGAGGAAATCTCCGACGAGCTCAAGGAACTCGCGGCGCAGATTACCGACCTGCTCGACATTCTCGGTGACCGCGCACGCCTGTACGCCGTGCTGCGCGCCGAACTCGAAGCCGTCAGCGACCAGTTCGCCACCAAGCGCCGCACCGAGATCGTCGTCGCCGGCGATGACATCGATGACGAAGACCTGATCGCGCGCGAGGAAATGGTCGTGACGGTCACCATGACGGGCTACATCAAGCGCGTCGCACTGTCCGAATATCGCGCGCAGCACCGCGGCGGCAAGGGCCGGTCGGGGATGTCGACCAAGGACGAGGACGTCGTCACCAATTTGTTCGTGGCGATGACGCACACGCCGGTGTTGTTCTTCTCGAGCGCTGGTAAGGTTTACCGGCTCAAGGTCTGGAAGCTGCCGCTGAGCAGCCCCCAGGCCAAGGGCCGCTTCATGAAGCAGCTGCTGCCGCTGGCGGACGACGAAACCATCACCACCGTGCTACCGCTGCCCGAGGATGAGTCCGAATGGGGCCGCCTGCACGTGATGTTCGCCACCGCGCATGGCTCGGTGCGGCGCAATTCGATGGATGCGTTCACCAACATCCAGTCGAACGGCAAGCTGGCGATCCGCTTCGAGGAAGGCGACGCCGACCGGCTGATTGCCGTCGCGCTGTGCGAGGAGGGCGATGACGTGTTCCTCGCGGCGCGCAGCCGCAAGGCGATCCGCTTTGCCGTCGATGATGTGCGCGAGTTCCAGAGCCGGACCTCGACGGGCGTGCGCGGCATGTCGCTGGGCAAGGGTGACGAAGTCATCTCGATGTCGATTTTGAAGCGCTTCGAGGCGACGCCGCAGGAGCGCGAGGATTACCTGAAGGCCGCCGCATGGAAGGAAGCCGAGGCCGAGCGCGTGCTCTCCGAAACCCGCCAGGCGCAGTTTGCCGCTGCCGAGGAGTTCATCCTGACGATCACCGCGAACGGCTTCGGCAAGCGGTCGAGCGCCTATGAATATCGCCAGTCAGGGCGCGGCGGGCAGGGCATCGCCAACATCGCCGATTCGGAACGCAACGGGCCGGTGGTCGCCAGCTTCCCGGCGACCGATGCCGACCAGCTGATGCTCGTCACCGACCAGGGCAAGCTGATCCGCATCCGTTGCGACCAGATCCGTATCATGGGTCGCGGCGCGCAGGGCGTGAAGCTGTTCACCGTTGCCGACGAGGAGCATGTTGTGTCGGCCGCGAAGATCACCGACGACGAGTCGGAAGATGACGCGGCGGATGAAGGCACGTTGATCGAAGGCACGGTCATTGACGTTGACGGCGACGTCACCGCGCCGGACCCGACCGAATAGCCTTGGCGACAAACCAGAAGATCAGGAACTGGCCGAAGTAATAGAGCCACCAGACGGCCAGCCCGAGCGCGAGGCCTGACCCCGGCTGCTGCATGCGCACGGCAATCAGCGCGTCGGAGACGAGGAACATCAGCGCGCCGATCGGTACGCGGCGGTCGAAGCGGCTGGCAAATGCAGCCGCCGTCATGCCGGTGAGCAGCAGCGCATAGACCGCCAGCCCGGTGTTGCCGGCGACGAGCATTTGCGGCAGCGCCACGCCGGCGACCAGCAACGCCGCGACGATGGCCAGCGTCAGCGCGCCGAGCGGACGTTGGCGGTTGCGCAGGTAGAGCGTGATCGCGAGGATGTGCCCGACGCCAAATGCGGCGGCGCCGGTTTCGAAGCTGATGCCGAGCAGCACGTCGCCCGCCGTGCCCGCCGCCATGACACCGGCAAGCAGCCAGCCGTCGGTGCTGCGCGCCCACAATATCGCGGCCAGTGCCAGCAATCCGACGCACGACCCCTTCAGGACCAGCCCGGCGAATTGCGCGAGCTGCGCTTCGATCAGCGGATAGACGCTGCCGAGCAACAAGGAGGCGGCAATCAGCAGGCGCGCGATTTGCCTGTTGATGGTGACTTGTGGCATGATTGTCTCTCCTGTTGCACAGCACGTAATGTTGATGCATAAACGCTTCGCATCCGTGTCTGAAATGTATATGGGGGCGCTCGCGTGTCACACGCATCAATGTCTAAGGAGAAACACACATGAAGACGGCAATGACGCTGGTGGCAGTCGCCAGCCTGGGTTTGCTCGCAGCTTGCGGCGAAAAGGCTGCTGATACCGCTGCAACCACGACCGAAGCACCTGCAACCGACGCCGCTGTTGCGGTTGATGCTGCTGCTGCTGCAACCGACGCCGCCGCTGTCGCCACGACCGACGCTGCTGTCGCCACCGACGCTGCTGCCGATGCAATGGCCGCTGCGCCTGCTGACGCTGCTGCCGGTGCGACCGCTGCTGCGGCCGATGCAACGACGGCTGCTGCTGGCGCAGTCAGCGACGGCGCTGACAAGGTCAAGGCCGCTGCCGACGCGATGAAGAAGTAAGCTTCTACCATCGAATCGAACATGAAGGGCCGGGCGCATACGCGTCCGGCCCTTTTTTGCTTTCATGCGAAAAGGCCGGTTGCCGGTTCAATCGCCATTCAGCCGCGCGACAATAATCAATTGGCCGTAGCCGATTGACCTGCACGCCGCTCGGGGCTAGCGCAAACACATGTTGAAACGCGGACAGCGCCCGCTGTCAGGCGGCATTTTGGGGAGTTTCATGCGATGAAGACGTTCACGACGAAAGCGTTCAAGGCATTGGCGATTTCGGCGCTGCTGGCGACAACCGGTGTGTTTGCCAGCGTGGCCGTGCCGGCACAGGCCGCCGACAAGCCTGCGGCACCGAAGTACAAACTTTCGAAGCCGGTGCAGCAGGCGCTCTCCGAATCGCAAAAGCTGTCGGCCGCCGGTGACAATGCCGGTGCGCTCGCCAAGGTCAACGAAGCTGCGGTGCTGCCGGCGCTGACCCCCGACGAAGTCTATATGATCAACGCCGTCAAGATTAACATCGCGATTGCGACGAAGGACAATACGCTGCTTGAACAGGCACTGCGCGGCGCGTTGTCGTCGGGCATGGTGCCGCCCGACGATCAGGCGAAGTTCTACCGCAACCTCGGCGCGCTGGCGCTGCAGCACAACGACTATGCCTCGGCAACGTCGGACTTCGAAAAGCTCGCGGCACTCAACCCCGCCGATACCGAGCCGATGATCGCGCTCGCCGAACTTTACCAGCGCCAGAAGCAGCCGGTGAAGGCCGTCGCGATGCTCGGCAAGGTCATCGATACCGCCAAGGCCAATGGCACCGTGGCGCCCGAAACCGTCTTCCGTCGCCGGCTGGCAATTGCCTATGACGCCAAGCTCGCTGCCGAAGTCCAGCCTGCCGCGATGGCGCTGGTTGCGGCCTATCCCAACGCCGTCAACTGGCGCGATGCGCTGACCATCTTCCGTGACGGTGCCAACCTTGATGACCAGGCGAGCCTCGATACGCTGCGCCTGATGGCGACGGTCGGTGCGCTCAACGGCGAACGCGACTATGCTGAATATGCCGAAACCGCATCGAACCGCGGTCTGCCCGGCGAAGCCAAGACGGCGCTCGACGAAGGTGTCGCCAAGGGCATGCTTTCGACCAGCAAGCCGTTCGTCAAGGAACTGTCGGGCGTCGTGAACCCGAAGATCGCGGCCGACAAGGCCAGCCTGCCGGGCCTCGCCAAGGATGCCGCCAAGGCCGCCAACGGCAAGCTCGCACTGTCGACCGGCGACGCGTTCTACGGTTACGGCCAGTATGCCGAGGCCGCCGCGATGTACAAGCTAGCGATGAGCAAGGGCGGCATCGACGTCGATACGGCCAACCTCCGCCTCGGCATGGTGCTGGCGAAGTCGGGCGACAAGGCCGGCGCCGAAGCCGCGTTCAAGGCGGTTGCCGGCCCCGGCGCGCGCAAGACGCTCGCGCAATACTGGCTGATCTGGCTTAGCAAGAAGGCCTGAGCCAAACATCGGCTGATGTTCCGGGCGGTACCAGCAATGGTGCCGCCCGTTGCATTTTGGCCAGTAGCTTTTCGGCGCGGCATTCCGTATAGAGCGCGACCCGCTTTCGGTTTTTGATCCCGGTGCATCCAAGGACTCGGTTCCCGAAGGTGCCCATAGGAGGCACGTAAGACCCATGGATATCCGGCTTGGCCT
>CALMPZ010000324.1 GCA_937871645.1 uncultured Polymorphobacter sp. | reverse complement strand
TGCGCATCGGGATAGGTACGCGGCGGCGCAGGTGCAGCTTGGTTCGACTGGTTCATGACGACTCCCCGAAAATTTTCCCGAGCCTAGCCATAGCTTGCCCCACTGTCATCTGCCGAACGCGCACCTATATCGGGAGGCAACAACAGGAGTTCGACATGGCAAACGCGCTTTACGCAGTGGTGATCGACGGCAATCAGTGGCGGATCTCGCACAACGGCCAATTGTTCGACCGCTACCCGACCGAGGCTGCTGCCGTCGCTGCCGCCCGCACGACCGCCGAAGCAGCGGTTGCTGCCGGTTTTGAAACCCGCGTCGTTGTCGAAGCCGCCAACGGTAGCTTCCGCGTCGAATGGAGCAGCGCCGACGCCGCTGCATAACCCGCACGTTGGTTGACGTATGCGGCAACTGGAGGTGCCCGATTCGATTTGCTAGTCCTGTTGGCACGATGTCAGCGGTCGGCCACATGACCGCAGCGTCAGGGGAGAGAAGTCATGCAGCAACTTAGCGCCACCGATGCGTCTTTCGTCTACATGGAGACGCCCAATACGCCGATGCACATCGGCTCGCTGGCGATTTATGACCCGTCGACCGCGCCGGGCGGGCTGGTGCGCTACAAGGACATATTGGCGCATATCGAAGCGCGGTTGCACACCGCACGTAGCTTCCGCCAACGGCTGGTGCAGGTGCCGGGCAACCTCGATCATCCCTATTGGATCGAAGACCCCGACTTCGATCTCGAATTCCATGTTCGCCACATTGCGCTGCCGGCGCCGGGTGACTGGCGGCAATTGTGCATCCTCGCGGCGCGCATCCATGCCCGGCCACTCGATATGTCGAAGCCGCTGTGGGAATTCACCATCATCGAAGGCCTCGACAATATTCCGGGGCTGCCGAAGGGCAGTTTCGCGCTGCTGTCGAAGGTCCATCACGCTGCGATCGACGGCATGTCGGGCGTCGACATGACGTCGGGCATCCACAGCCTTGAACCCGGCGCACCGCCGCCGAAGGAAGACAAGCCATGGAAGCCCGATGCGCGGCCGGGTGTCGGCGAATTGCTGTTCCGCAGCTATATCAACAGCATCGGCCAACCGTTGCGGCTGGCGCAGGTTGTCGCGCAATCGGTGCCGGGGCTGGCCAAGCTTGGCGCCTCGGTGACCAAGGGCGAAGTCTCGCTCGCCGGCATGAAGGCGGCGCCGCGGACGCGGATCAGCGGCAAGGTCGGCGCCCACCGCGTCTTCGAAGGCCGGGCGTTTTCGCTGCGCGACGTCAAGGTCATGCGGACGCTGCTCGACGGCGCGACGGTCAATGACGTCATGCTCACCGTCGTCGGCGGGGCTTTCCACAAATACCTCGACAGCAAGGGCGAACTGCCCGCCGATCCGATGCAGGCGATGGCGCCGATTTCGGTGCGCGCCGAAGGCGAAAAGGGCGCGATGGGCAATCTCGTGTCGGCGATGATCGTGTCGCTCGGTACCGATATCGCCGATCCGGCCGAACGCTTGCAGGCAGTCCATGCGTCGGCGAAGAATTCGAAGGCGATGACCAACGCCGTCGGTGCCAAAACTCTGAGCGAATACAGCAAGTTCATGCCGTCGGCGCTCGCCGGGCTGGGGGCGCGGCTGTACACGCGGCTCGGGCTGGCGAACCAGGTCGACCAGCCGTTCAACTGCGTCGTCACAAACGTGCCGGGGCCGCGCGTGCCGCTGTACATGGCCGGCGCGCGGCTGGTCGTGCAGATGGGCACCGGGCCGATCTTCGACGGCATGGGGATGATCCTGCCGGTCTATAGCTACGGCGATACCATCGCGATTTCGTTCACCTCCGACCGCAACATGATTCCCGACCCGCAGTTTTTTGCCGACTGCCTGCAGGCGTCGTTCGACGAACTGCTGGCGGCGGCGCAAAATCCGGCGGCGCCGCGAGCGGCGGCGGCCAAGCCGGCACCGGCGAAGGCGGCTGCAAAGAAGCCCGCAATCAAGAAGGTTGCGGCGACCAAACCGAAAACCGCACCGGCGAAACCGAGGGTAGCCGCGGCGCGCAAGCCGACGTCGGGGCCGGGCAAGGAGTCGGTCTGAGCATGGCCGCACGCGCCGCAACACCCTTTACGCAGGTCCGCGCCAACGGGCTGGCGTTTGCCGTCGATGATCGCGGGCCGCGCGAGGCGCCGGTGATCCTGCTCGTCATGGGGCTGGGGACGCAGGCGATTGCCTGGCCCGAGCCGCTGATCGACGGGCTGCTGGCGCAGGGCTTCCGCGTCATTCGCTACGACAACCGCGACATCGGCGAATCGACGCATCTGCACGCGACGCCGGCGCCGCATCCTTTGTTGTATCTTGCTGGCGCCAAGCTCGGACTGCGACCGCGCATTGCCTATCAGCTGTCCGATATGGCCGACGACGCGGTGGCCTTGCTCGATGCGCTGGGCATTGCCGATGTGCATATCGTCGGCGCGTCGATGGGCGGGATGATTTCGCAGCTGGTAGCGGTTCAGCACCCGACGCGCGTGCGCAGCCTGACCTCGATCATGTCATCGAGCGGCGCGCGCGACCTGCCGGGCCCCGGCGGCGATATCCGCAAGCGCCTGCTCAGCCGGCCACCGAAAACCGCCAGCCGCGAAGCCAAGATTGCCGCGTCGGTCGAAACCATCAAGCTGATTGCCTATCCCGATCCGCTGCGTTCGGATGCCGAAGTCGAAGCGATGGCGGCCGCCGCAATCGACCGCGGCTACAACCCGATGGGCGCACGCCGGCAGCTGCTGGCGATCATGGCCGATGGCAGCCGCGTCGAGCGCCTCAAGTCGGTGACTGCACCGACCTTGGTCATCCATGGCGCCGCCGACAAGCTCGTGCCGCTGGCCTGCGGCATCCACACTGCCGCCAGCATTCCGGGCGCGCGGCTGGAGATCATCGAGAAAATGGCGCATGATCTGCCGCCCGGCGAGGTCCAGCATATGGTGGCGCTGATTGCCGGCCACGCCCGGCAGGCCGACGCAGCCGTCACGCAACCACAGGCCGCGCAATAGGTTTCAAGTCCGTTTAGTCCGCGTATTCATCCCGACACAGCAGGAGCAGATCATGGCAGACGACAAGAGCATGGCCGACCGTATCATCGAACCCGTAAAAAAGGCCGGCGAGCAAGTCCGCGCCGCGGGCGAGAAAATGATGGAAAACAGCGCATCGGTGAACCGCAAGGTCCTCGACCATGCCGAAAAGAACGCCATGGAGGCGTTCGCCGCGATGCGTGCGGCGTCCTCGGCCGAAAACCTCAAGCAGGTCATGGAAATCCAGGCCGGCTTCGCGCAGGGCAATGGCCAGCTCGAC
>CALMPZ010000323.1 GCA_937871645.1 uncultured Polymorphobacter sp. | reverse complement strand
GGGGAGGATCAAGGGGAGCAATCGCGGTCAGCTCGGCTTGAGCAGCCCCTTCGTCGACGGATTGGCGGCGATGGTCTTGACCTTCTTCGCCTTGGGTTTCTTGGTTTCCTTGTTGCTCTTCATCTGACCTTTGGCCATCGCATGTCTCCTTGGCGGTTCGGGACAGGCTAAACCAGTCCGAGCCCGACAACCAGCCGGCAATCGATGACGCAGCCGCGTTGGCGTTGCACCGCGAGCCAGTCGGGCAGGTTTGCAAGCGCCACGACGTGCACGGTGATGGCCTCTTCGAGGGTGCCGCCACCCTTGCCGGTGCGCGTCAGACCGGTAGCGCGGAATAGCCGGAAGCTCTCGCTCGACATGCCCGGCGAGGTGGCGAATTCCCCGAGGTCTTCCCAGTGCGCCGCCTCGAAGCCGGTTTCCTCGTGGAGCTCGCGCGCCGCGCTGGCGGCTTCGCCTTCGCCCGCGACTTCGTCGCCCACCAGCCCGGCGGGCAGCTCGATGCACGGGCGCCCGAACGGCACGCGATACTGTTCGACCAGTATGATTTCGCGTGCGTCGGTCAGCGCGAGGATGACCGCGGCGCCGATGCTGCGCGTGCGCGCGGCATATTCCCAGGTCCCCTCGCGGTGGACCTCAAGGAATTTGCCGCGCCATTGCAACGTCACGCCATCGCCCTCATGCAACCATCGCGGTGCCGTGGCGCATCAGCGTGCGCGCGATGGCGAACTTGTGGACTTCGGTCGGGCCGTCATACAGGCGGAACGGCCGCATATCGCGGAAGATCATTTCGACCACCGTCTCGTCGGTGACGCCGATGCCGCCGAGGATCTGCACGCAGCGGTCGGTGACCTTGAACAGTTCTTCCGACACGAAGCATTTGACGATCGAGCTCTGGTGGCGGGCCGAAAAGCCCTTCGGCGCCTCACCCTTGTCCATCATCCAGCAGGCATTCCACACCGCGAGGCGGCAGGTCTGCAGCGCGATTTCATTGTCGGCGAGCATGAAGCCGACGCCCTGATGCTCGCCGAGCGGCTTGCCGAACGCGGTGCGGGTGCGAGCGTGATCGATGGCGATGCTGTGCGCGCGCGTCGCGGCGCCGATCCAGCGCATGCAGTGCGTCAGCCGTGCGGGCGCGAGGCGCATCTGCGCGTACTGGAAGGCGTTGCCGACTTCGCCGAGCAGCTGGTCGGGGCCGAGGCGGAGGTTGTTGAACTGCACCACCGCATGGCCTTCGACATAGTTGCGGTCCATCGAGTTCATCACGCGCTCGATCTCGATCCCCGGCGTGTTGCCGTCGCACAGGAACAACGTCGGGCCGTCGGGGCCGTGCGGGTTGGGGGCGACGCGCGCCATGATAATCCAGGTCTTGGCGCCATTGGCACCGGTAATCAGCCACTTGCGGCCGTTGATGACATAGTCGTTGCCGTTGAACACCGCTTCGGTGTTGAGCTGCGCGGGGTCGGATCCGGCGCCGTCGGGTTCGGTCATCGCGAACACCGAACGTTGGTGGCCGTCGACCACCGGCTGCAGGAATTCCTTGATCTGGTCGGGGCGGGCGATCTTCGACAGGATCAGCATATTGCCTTCGTCGGGCGCGGCGCAGTTCATCGCCACCGGGCCGAGCGTCGACCAGCCGGCGGCTTCGAGCGCCACGGCGTGGCCGATATGGTCAAGGCCCATGCCGCCGAGTTCACGCGGCACCTGGATCGACAACAGCCCGGCCTTGCGCGCCTTGGCGACCATTTCGAGGCGCAGTTCGTCGGTCGGGCCGTGCTGCGTCAGGCGCGGGTCGCGTTCGTAAGGCACGATTTCGTCGATGACGAACTGGCGGATCTTGTCGCGCAAAGCCACCAGATCGGCGGGGATTTCAAAGTCGATCATCGTTCGTCCTCACAAGGTTGCAGCGACATGGCCCAGAATGGCCAGCGCCAGTTTTTCAAAACCCAAATAGCGGTCACCGTGCACGGCACCCGCCTGCCAGCGTCGATAAAGCTGCATCCACGCCACCGCCAGCCGGAAACGTGCCAGCGCCAGATGAAAATCGAGCGGCACCGGCGCCCGCCCGCTGGCGGCAAAATAGGCGGCGGCGACTTCGGCGCGCGTCGGGAAGCCGGGTTCGAGCGACGGGACCTGCGCCAGCGCGTGCAGTTCCAGCGGGTCGCCGGGTTGGGTCCAGTACGACAGCAGCACGCCAAGGTCGAACAGCGGGTCGCCGAGCGTCGCCATGTCCCAGTCGATGACGGCCTGTGCTTCGAGCGTGGCGGGGTCGACGAGCATGTTGTCGAACTTGAAATCGCTGTGGATCAGCGCTGCGGGGGCATCGGCGGGCAAATGCGCCCGGAGCCATGCAGTGATCTGCGCGACGCTGGCAGGCGCATCGCCGTCGGGCCAGACGGCGGCGGCGCGGCGCGTCCAGCCTTCGACCTGGCGACCGAGGAAGCCGGTCGGCTTGCCGAGACCTTCGAGTCCGACGCTGGCCGGGTCGAGGCCGTGCAGCGCCGCCATCGCGGCGATCAGCGCGCTGGTCAGCCGGGCGGGTGCGTCGTCGGGCAAACCGGCGGGCAGGCTGCCGCCGATGGCGATGCCGGAGCGGTATTCGACCAGCTGGAACGGCGCGCCGAGCACCGCCACATCCCCGCAG
>CALMPZ010000322.1 GCA_937871645.1 uncultured Polymorphobacter sp. | reverse complement strand
GATTTCGACGCGACGGTTCTGCGCGCGGCCGAGATCGGTGTCGTTCGACGCGACGGGGTTGGCGGGGCCGAAGCCGGTCGACGTGATGCGCGCCGGATTGACGCCGTTGCCCTTGAGGTAGTTCGCGACGGCGTCGGCACGCTGCTGCGACAGCCGCATGTTGACGGCATCGCTGCCGACCGAATCGGTGAAGCCGTTGACGTTGACATAGGTCGATTGATACTGCGCCAGCGTCTGCGCGACCTTGTTGAGCGATGGCATGAACTCGGGGTGGAGCACCGCCGAATTGAAGTCGAAGGTGACCGCGGCGGGCATTTCGAGCTTGATGACGTCGCCCTGGCGCTGGACTTCGATGCCGGTGCCGGCGGTCTGGGCGCGCAGTGCGCGTTCCTGCTTGTCCATGTAGCTGCCGGCCGCGCCGCCGGCGAGCATGCCGATGGCACCACCGACGAGGGCACCGGTGCCGCTGCCGCCGATCAACCCGCCGAGCAGTGCGCCACCGGCCGCACCGGCAACGGCACCCTTGCCGCCGCGCGTCATCGACTGCTGGCCGGTGACGGGATCGGTGACGCAGCCGGCGGTGCCGAGCAACAGGCTAGCGCAGGCGGTGGCCATGATGGCTTTGCGGAAGATCGTCATCGTGTGGGGTCCCCAATTGAAAACTGCGTTGGTGTCGGGTGCGTTCTAAGCGGTCGCACCCCGGTCTGGCTAGCGCCGCGAAACTGCATCGGCGATGAACGCGCCTTGCTTTGGCGGCGCGGATTGTTCATCTAGTCTGCATCGACGCGGTGCACAGCCCGAACAGCTGCACTGCTAGATTTTTGGCCAATATCTGGATCGCCTCATTTCCGCGCCAATGCAACCCTTCCCCTGGATCGACGCTGCGATGATTCTCGCGCTGGTCGGTCTCAACGGGTTTCTCGCGATGTCCGAGCTGGCGATCGTGTCGTCGCGGCGGCCGCGGCTGCGCGGGCTGGCGGCATCGGGCAAGCGCGGCGCGGCAGCAGCGCTGCGCCTGGCCGAGGATCCCGGGCGCTTCCTGTCATCGGTGC
>CALMPZ010000321.1 GCA_937871645.1 uncultured Polymorphobacter sp. | reverse complement strand
CAACGTCAAGAAAATCCAGGCGGGCTACAAGGCGCAGCCGCTATCGGCGTTCCTTGGCCAGCCCGCGCCGGCTGCCGCACCGGCGGTCGACTGGCCGGCCATCGACAAGGACAAGGCCAAGTCCGACTTCTTCAACTATCTCGCGTTCGTCATGCAGTTCATGCCCGAACAAGCCGACGAAGCCGGTATCCGTGCCGACCTTGCCAAGCTCGGCATCGTGCCCGGCAAGCCGTTCGACATGTCGAAGCTGTCGGTGGCGCAAAAGGCCGGGCTGCTCGCCGGCATGAAGAAGGGCAATGACCGCATCCAGGCGGCAGCGCGCGGCCTCGGGACCAAGCAGAACGGCTGGGATGTCGCCAAGATCGATAATACCCGCGCCGCCGTGAATGGCGACTGGCTGCGCCGCGCCGGGGTGGCGCAGGCTGGCATCTACGCCAACGACTATGAGGAAGCGCTCTACCCGATGACCCGTGCCGATTCGACGGGCGAGAAACTTGACGGGTCGAAGGCGAGCTACACCATCACCTTCCCCGGCAATGCGCTGCCGCCGGTCAACGCCTTCTGGTCGGTGACGATGTACGACGGCAAGACGCAGCTGCTGGTCGAAAATTCGCTGGGTCGCTACCTGATCAACTCGCCGATGCTCGGCAGCATGAAGAAGAACCCCGACGGCGGCGTTACCATCTACGTGTCGAACAAATCGCCGGGCAAGGGAGAGGAGTCGAACTGGCTGCCGGCGCCGAACGGCGACATCTACATGGTCATGCGGCTCTATTGGCCCAAGCTCGACCAGCTCGAAGGCTGGCAGCCGCCCGCGGTGGTCAAGGCCGAGTAGCCACACCCAAGCCATCGTCATTCCCGCGCCGACGGGAATGACGACGGGCCAACGGCGCCGTCATCAAACTGTCATAAACGGGCTTTCATCCGGCGGGCGCGCGGTCTAGAATCGCGCCCAACCAAGGGGCCCCGCCATCAACCAGATTGCCGCACTGCCATATCGCCGCGACCCCGACGGCGACATGCGCCTGCTGCTCATCACCTCGCGCGAAACCAAACGCTGGGTTCTGCCCAAGGGCAATCCCATCCGCGGCCTGGACCCGCATCTCGCCGCTGCTGCCGAAGCCTATGAAGAAGCCGGCATTTCGGGCTTTGTCTGCCCGACGCCGGTCGGCAACTACGCCTATGACAAGCGCCGCCGCAACGGCAGCGTCATCCGCGCCACCGTCGATGTCTATCCGCTGGCATTCATCACCCAGCTCGACACCTGGCCCGAAGCGCATGAACGCACGACGCAATGGTTCACGCTGGCCGATGCCGCCGCCGCGGTCGAGGAAGCTGAACTCAAATCGATCATCGCCGGCTTTCGCCAGCCCGAACCCCAGCCCAGCCGCCAGGTGCGTGCTGTCGAAACGGTGCGCCGCCACCTGAATGAAAGGATTCCGCCCTTGCAATGGTTCCAGGCGCTGATGCCCAAGACCGGGCGCTTCTTCGAACATTTCGAAAGCCATGCGCTGACGCTGGTCGCCGGTGCCGATGCGCTGGCTAAGCTGCTGCAGGGCGGCGACAATATCGCTGCCAATGCGCAGATGATCTACGACCTTGAACAACAGGCCGATGATATCGCGCGCGCCGTGCTGCAGGATGTGCGCCGCACCTTCGTGACGCCGTTCGACCGCTCGGCGATTACCAGCCTGATTGGCTCGATGGACGATGCCATCGACCAGATGAACGCCACCGCCAAGTCGATCACGCTGTTCGAAGTCAAGAAATTCGACCCGGCGATGGTCGATATGGCGGCGCTGATTGTCGAGGCGGCGCGGGTCACCGCCGAAGCCATTCCGCTGCTGCGCGCGCTCGGCCCCAACAGCGCGCGGCTGCACGACCTGACCGCGCGCCTCATCAAGATCGAAGGCGATGCCGACGATATCCATGATGCCGGCGTCAAGGCGCTGTTCAAGGCGCACCGCAAGGCCGATGCGATGGACTTCGTCGTCGGCCGCGAAATCTACAGCCACCTCGAAAAGGTCGTCGACCGCTTCGAAGACGTCGCCAACGAGATTCAGGGTCTCGTGATCGACCACGCCTGACAGCTCCGGGGACACCATGGGCCATCTGACCTTCCCGCTGCTCGTCACGCTGATTGCCGTGGCGCTGGCGTTCGACTTTTTGAACGGCCTCCACGACGCCGCCAACTCGATCGCCACCGTCGTCTCGACGCGCGTGCTGCGGCCGCATCACGCGGTGGCCTGGGCAGCTTTCTTCAACTTCATCGCCTTCCTGTTCTTCGGGCTGCACGTCGCCGAAACCGTGGGCAAGGGCATCGTCAACCCTGACATCGTCGACGCCGCCGTCATCTTCGGCGCGCTGATGGGCGCGATATCCTGGAACGTCATCACCTGGATCGCCGGCATCCCGTCATCGAGCAGCCACGCACTGATCGGCGGCCTCGTCGGCGCCGGGCTGGCCAAGGCCGGCAGCCCGGCGATCGTCTGGGCCGGCGTCACCAAAACCGCCAGCGCCATCGTGCTGTCGCCTGCCACCGGCTTCGTGCTGGCGCTGCTGCTGACGCTCATTGTCGCCTGGGCCTGCGTCCGGATGACGCCGCTCGCCGCCGACCGGCGCTTCCGCAAGCTGCAGCTGGTTTCGGCGGCGGCCTATTCACTCGGCCACGGCGGCAATGACGCGCAAAAGACCATGGGGATCATCGCGGTGCTGCTCTATTCGCAGGGCATGCTCGGTGGCGAGTTCCATGTGCCGTTCTGGGTGGTCATCAGCTGCCAGGCGGCGATGGCGCTCGGCACGCTGTTCGGCGGCTGGCGCATCGTCCACACCATGGGCTCCAAAATCACCCGGCTGACGCCGCCGCAGGGTTTCGCGGCTGAAACCGGCGGCGCCATCACCTTGTTCGCCGCAACCGCGCTCGGCGTGCCGGTATCGACGACACACACCATCACCGGCGCCATCATCGGCGTCGGTGCGTCGCGGCGCACCTCGGCAGTGCGCTGGAATGTCGCCAGCAGCATCGTCGTCGCGTGGATCGTCACCTTGCCCGCCGCTGGCCTGATTGCGGCAGGCTTCTACAAGCTGGCGATGCTGTTCGCTTGAAGAGCCTCCGGCAGGGCAGGGCTGAGCCCTGCACCCATTTGTTTGGCGCTCTTCA
>CALMPZ010000320.1 GCA_937871645.1 uncultured Polymorphobacter sp. | reverse complement strand
GGACAACTTGCCGGCCATGGCCGGTGCGATCACCAGCTCGCCCTGACCGCAGCGGGCGATCGAGCGCATGACGTCCTCGGGCTCCATGTCCTTGAGCAGATAACCCCGCACGCCTGCACGCAGCGCCTCGGCGAGATCGTCCGGGGAGTCGCTCATCGTGAGGATGACCACCGGTGTCTCGATGCCCTCCGCACGCAGCTTTCCCAGCAGGGTCAGGCCGTCCATGGCCGGCATGCGCAGGTCCATCACCAGCAGGTCAGGGGTCTCCCGGTGCAGCAGGGCCAGGGCATCGGTGGGGTTGCCGGCGCTGCCAACCACCCGCATGCCCGCGCGCAGCTGCAGCAGTTCGGCCAGGCCCTGGCGGCACAGGCCATGGTCATCGATCAAGGCCACACTCAGCGGGGTGTGGGTCGCGGCGGGCAGATCGGTCAACGGCTCATCCATGGGCGGCCTTGGCAGGTGGGGCTTGCAGGTCAGCCTGCGGGTCGGGCAGGCTCAGCAGCAGGGTGGTGCCGCTGCCGCTGCGCGCGGTGCTGCATGAACGTCAGCTACCGCTCGCGCAGGCGGTGCAACTCGCGCCCGGCGACGTGCTGCCGATCGAGGCGCCGCGCGACGTGCAGTTGCGTATCGGCACGCACCACATTGCCCGCGGTACCATCGCACCGCTCGGCGATGAGGGCGCGCTGCTTGTCACCATCATCAGCCGTCGTCCCGATCCGGCGACTTTGGCCAGCTTAGGGGAGCTGTCATGAACGCGATTTCGCCGGGTGCGTTCACCCCTGATCCTGATACGCACGGCGCGACGCCGCCGCGTGCCGGGCTTGGCGCGCTCGGTGCGGTCGAAGTGCGGCTGACCGTCGAGGTCGGGGCGGCCAAGATGACGCTGTCGGCGCTCGCCGCGCTGGGGCCGGGGGCAACCTTCGAGCTCGATCGCCGCACCGACGAACGCATCGACATACTGGTCAATGATCAGTTGCTGGCGAAGGGCGAAGTCGTTGCCATCGGCGACCGCTTCGGTGTTCGCATCCTCGAGCTGCTGCCGATGCCGGCCGCGCGCGGCCCGGCATGACCGCGACCGACTATCTTTCGCGCCTTGCACTGGCGCTGCCGCTGGTGCTGGCGCTCGCGGTTGCGGCCATTTTCGCGATGAAGCGCGGTTGGTTGCGGTTGCCGACGCGCACTGCCGACACCGGTTTGTTGCGCACGCTGGCGACGCTGACGCCGACGCCGGGGGTGCGGTTGGTCGCGGTGGAATTCGACGGCCGCCGCGTGCTACTCGCCGTCAGCAAAAACGGTGTCACACCGATCGAGGTGGCGCCATGAAATGGCTGGTGTTTGCGGTGCTGCTGCTGCCCGGTGCGGCACACGCGGCCGAGCCGCTGGGTGCGATTTCGGCGCTGACCGCAGGCAAGGCACCATTGTCACTGTCGCTGCAGGTGTTGCTGCTGATGTCGCTGCTGACGGTGCTGCCGTCGCTGCTGCTGATGATGACGGGGTTCACGCGCATCATCATCGTGCTTGCGATTTTGCGGCAGGCGATCGGGCTGGGGCAGGCGCCACCGAACCAGGTGCTCGTTGGGTTGGCGCTGTTCCTGACCTTCTTCGTCATGCGCCCGACCTTCGACCGCATCTATGACGAAGCCTATGCGCCGTTCAGCGCGCAGACGTTGCCCGCCGAGGCGGCCATCGAACGCGGCGGCGTCATCCTGCACCGTTTCATGATCGCGCAGACGCGTGAAAAGGATCTGCGGCTGTTCGCCAATCTTGGCAAGGCGGGGCCGTTCGCGTCGCCCGCCGATGTGCCGATGAGCGTGCTGGTGCCGGCGTTCGCGACGTCCGAACTCAAGACAGCGTTCGAAATCGGCTTTCTGGTCTATCTGCCGTTCCTCGTCATCGATCTGGTGGTGGCGAGCGTGCTGATGTCGCTCGGCATGATGATGGTGTCGCCGACGCTGATATCGCTGCCGTTCAAGCTGTTGCTGTTCGTGCTCGTCGATGGCTGGGCACTGACGCTCGGGTCGCTCGCCGGCAGCTTCGTGCGGGTGAACTAGGCGTGGATGCCGACGCGCTCGTCGATGCGGCGCGGGGCAGCCTGTGGGTGCTGGTGCAGATGATCGCGCCCGTGGTGCTGCCGGCGCTGGCGATGGGGTTGCTCGTCGGGCTGGTACAGGCCGCAACCTCGATCAGCGAGGCGACGCTGAGCTTCGTCCCCAAGCTGGTGACGGTGCTTATCGCGCTGCTGTTGTTCGGTGCGCTGATGATGCGCGTGCTGATCGACTTCACGCTTGAGCTCCACGACCGTATCCCCGGCCTGCTGCAATGACCGGGCTCGCCGCCTGGGTGGCCGCGCCGGAGGCGCAGGCCACGCAGTTGCTGTTTGCCAGCCTGCGCACCGGCGCGGCGCTGGCGGTATTACCGGGCATTGGCGCACTGCTGGTGCCACTACGCGTCCGCATCGGCCTGTCGGCTGCCGTCGGCCTGCTGGTGTTGGGCGGCCCGCCGCTCGATGTGCCGGCCGATCTGCTCGGCGTTGGCGGCTTGCTGGCGATTGCCGGGGAAATCGCCGTCGGACTGATGGCCGGGCTGGTGCTGCACATCGCCTTTGCGTCGGCCAGCATTGCCGGTGAGCTGCTGTCGCAATCGATGGGGTTGGGGTTTGCGTCGATCATCGATCCCGCCGGTGCGACGAACTCGGTGCTCGCGACGTTTCTCGGCCTGTTGCTGTGGCTGCTGCTGCTCGGCATGGGGGCGCATCTGCGTCTGATCGAGCTGCTGGTCGCCAGCTACACGACATTGCCGCCGGGCAGTGATCCGCTGGCGCACGGCGGCGCGCTGATCGGCTTTGGCGCTTTCGCGTTCAGTTCGGGGCTGCTGCTGGCGTTGCCCGTTGCGGCGCTGCTGCTGCTGGTCAACCTGCTGCTCGCCGTCACGGCGCGTAGCGCACCGCAGCTCAACATCTTCTCCATCGGCTTTCCGGCGCTGCTCGTCGCCGGACTGCTGGCGCTGCCGGTCGCGTTGCCGGCGATGGTCGACCGCCTGGCGAGCATCATCGACGGCGCGCAGGATCAGCTCGCGCGCGTGCTGATCGGCTGAACCATGGCCGACGCGCCCGACAACGACCAGAAAACCGAAGCGCCAAGCGCCAAGCGCCTGCGCGAGGCAGGCGAGCGCGGCGAGGTTCTGCAATCGCGCGAGCTCGCGGTGGCATTCGCGGTCATTGGCGCGACAGCCTGGCTGTGGACACTGGCGCCGGGGCTCTATGCCGCCAGCCTTGCGACGCTGCGCGTCGGGCTGGTGTTCGACAATCCGGCGCAGGGCTTCGAGCCGATGGCGCGTCTGGTGGAGGTGGTGCGGCCGCTGCTCGTGCCGCTGGCCGGGTTTGCTGCGCTGGCGATCGGCGGGCTGCTTGCCGGGCCGATGCTGACCTCGGTGCGCTTTGCGCCGGGCGCGCTCGCCCCCAAGGCCGGCCGCATCTCGCCGGCGGCGGGGTTGAAGCGCATGTTCGGCATGCAGGCACCAATCGAACTCGTCAAAGCCACGCTCAAGGCCGGATTGCTGCTCGGTGTCGGGCTGATGTTGCTCAAGCGCCATATCC
>CALMPZ010000319.1 GCA_937871645.1 uncultured Polymorphobacter sp. | reverse complement strand
GGCCTTTGGCGCGATCGTCAAAGGCCCCAAATACAAGCGCGCCGACTATGGCGCGGCGATATTCCTGACCACGCGGCTGATGAAGATGCTCAAATCCGAAGGCGCCGTCGCGGTCGAACCGCACATCGAAGACCCGTCCACCAGTAGCATTTTCGCCGAGTATCCGCAGTTCCTGAAGGACCCGGTGTTCCTGCACCTGCTGACCGACAGCATGCGGCTGCTTGTCGTCTCGACGGGCGGCCTCAGCCCCAATGCGGTCGAGGAAGTCATTGATACCGCAATCGAAACCCACCACGCGCACGCGCACAAGCCGGTCGAGGCGCTGACGACGCTTGCCGACGGGCTGCCGGCGCTCGGCATCGTCGCGGCGGTGCTCGGCGTCATCAAGACGATGGGCTCGATCGACCAGCCGCCGGCCATCCTGGGCGGCATGATCGGCAGCGCGCTGGTCGGCACCTTTCTCGGCGTGCTGCTCAGCTACGGCATCGTCGGGCCGTGCGCGGCGCGGCTGAAGGCGGTCATCGACATGGATTCCGAAATCTACCTGGTGGTGCGCCGCGTCATCATCGCGTCGCTGCGCGGCCAGCCGCAACCGTTGGTCATCGAAGCCGCGCGCACCGCGATCCAGCCGGCGAACCAGCCGAGCTTCACCGAAGTGTTCGACGGGCTTCGTGGAAAGTGAACGGCACCTACGTGCCTAGGGCGGCAAATAACCCGTGAAACACGAATCACCAACGCAGTTCGAGCCCGAGGTCATCTACCGCAAGGCCAAGAAGGGCCATGCCGCGCACCACGGCGGGGCGTGGAAGATCGCCTATGCCGACTTCGTCACCGCGATGATGGCGTTCTTTTTGCTGATGTGGCTGATCGGCGCCACCAACGAGCAGCAGCGCAAGGGCATCGCCGACTATTTTACCCCGACCGTCATCCAGATGAAGAATTCGGGTGGCTCGAACGGCCTGTTCGGCGGCCGCTCGCTGCAAGTCGAGGACGGCTTCGCGCCGCACGCCACCGTCACCGGCCGCCAGCCGATTGCCGTTTCAGGCGGCGATACCGGCGGCGCGCTGGCCGCAAAGACTCCGCAGCCCAAGGACCTCAAACCCGCACCCGGCAGCCGCCGCACCGCAGACGACAGCCGCTTCCGCAAGGTCGAAACGGTGGTCAATGCGCGGCTGGC
>CALMPZ010000318.1 GCA_937871645.1 uncultured Polymorphobacter sp. | reverse complement strand
TGGCCTCTAGGGCCAAGCGTCCGGGCTGGAGATTCCAGAACCAGCGTTGAACCCCCTCCCCAACCCCTCCCCACGGGGGAGGGGCTATCTCGCGACAAATGATGGGCCGCTTCCTGCAAGGGAGGCGGCCCTTTTCATTGGGCTTGGCTATCCGGCAGCACCAGCGAGTTTGAGCGCATAGTCCCGGATATCGGCGGGCCACGCCGCGATGCGCTGGGCAAAGCCCTCAAGGTCATTGGCAAACAGCGCGCGCAACGCCTCCTCATGGCCGGGCTGGTTGCCGGCAATCGCATTGATGAAGCGGTACGTGGCTTCCTGCGCGGACCGCGCGCGTGCCGCGTCCGAGCGCCGCGCCGTTTCGACGAGCCGACGCAGCGCCACCGATGCGCCGCCGGGTTGCGCCGCCAGCCAGTCCCAATGGCGCGGCAGCAACGTCACTTCGCGCGCCGTCACGCCGAGTTTGGGACGACCGCGCCCGCGCGGCACCGGTGCGGAGAGTGCGTCGAGCTCGGTCTGGCGGCCGTCGGCATCGGCAAACACCAGCACAGTCGGCCCTTCGCCGGACTGTGCGGCCATGATCTGTAACGCCGCCGCGTGGGTGCCGCTGCCGAGGCAGTGGTCGCCGGCGAAAATGGTGTAGGTCGGGGCTGTATCCATGGAGTCGCGCTAGGCCTTGTCGCACCTGCTGTCAATTATATCCGGATAAAATTGACAAATGTCGCAGCGCCTTCTAGGCAGATTTTCGACTGGAGCCCCGATGATCGACCGCAAAGCCGCCATTGCCGCGTACAAGGAACGCAAGCCGTCACCGGGCATCTTCGCGGTGCGCTGCGTCAAATCGGGTGACACCTGGGTCGGCAGGGCGCCCGACCTTGCGACCATCGCCAACCGCATCTGGTTCACGCTGAAGAACGGTAGCCATAGCAACCGCGTGTTGCAGGCGGTGTGCACCGAACAGGGCATCGACGCGCTCGAGTTCGAACCGCTCGAAGCCATCCCCGACGAAGACCATGTCGCGACGCGCGAACGCATGCTCAAGGAGCAGTTGGCGTTCTGGCAGAACAAGCTCGGCGCGCGGCTGCTCTAAGCCAGCACGCCGGCTGCACGCAACGCCGGCGCCCACATCATCAGGGCGGCTCCGGCAATGCCCACGGCCATCGCCATTGTCAGCACCAGCAGCCCGCCGCCCATGACGTAGCTGCCGCCGGGGGATTTGGCGCGGCGATAGAGCTCGTAAACCAGCAGCGGCACCAACGTGCTGCCAAAGCTCCACACCGCGAAGAAGTCCTGCGCGCGGCTCTTCGGCAGCCCGAGCCCGCCGATGCCGATCAACGCGAACGCCATCATGCCGACGCGCAGGAACCAGACGCCGCTGACCACCAGAAACGCCCGCATCGCCCAGCGCTGGTGGGTGGCAAAATCGCGCGCCCGTGCCGCACGCCACGCCAGCGCGATGAACACCAGGATGAGCAGCGCGTTGAGCGTGATGCCGGTGGCGCTGGCCCAGCCGAGCCGCGAGCCGCGTATCCACACCAGCCACAGTCCGCCGGTGGCCGCGACGGTGGCCGCCGCCACGAAGACACGGCCGTTCCAGCGGTGGAACCCGGCCGCGCGGCGGCGCAGCGCCGGCCAGAGCTGCAGGATGCCGCCAAAGGTCAGGATTGCCGCCATCAGCACATGCACGCCGAACTGCAGGTTGCCGGCAGCGTCACCGGCGACAAAGCCGTCGATGACCGCCTTGTTGCGCGACCACGCAGCGATGTCGCCGACCGCCACCGGCGGCGCGTAGAAGCCGATGATGTACCCCAGGAACAACGCCTGGCCGAGCAACGTGACGATGAACCAGCTTGTCGCAGCAAAGCCGAGGAAGCGTCGCGCCGCGGCATGGCCGGCGATGCGCGGCTGCAGGTCGATTGCGGTGGTCGCCATGGTGCTGCCTTTGCAGTTGCGTGAAGCTGGTGTATTAGTCGTCTAGGATAGTCGGCGACCATGACTTTGGCCGCCGTTTTCATGGCTCCGCGTTGCAGCAGGGGATGGGTCTGGTGACGGCAATGACCGTTTCGGCGGGGTATGCGCAGGCGCTTGTCGCGGTCGCGGTGGCGCATGGCGCCGACCGTGCGGCGCTGGTGGCGGCTGCCGGCTTCGATCCGGCGGCGTGTGCCGGTCCCGACACGCGCGTGCCGTTCGACAGCTTCAAGACGCTGATGCGAACTGCCGCCAAGGCGTGCGACGATCCGGCGCTGGCGCTGCATTTCGGTGCCGAATCGCGCTTTGTCGACATGTCGATCGTCGGGCTGATCGCGCACGCGTCGGCGACGATGGGCGAGGCGTTCGCGCAGGTGAACCGCTATGCGCGGCTGGCGGTCGAAGTCGATGGCCACCAGACGCACGAGCGTTTCGCCATCGTCCGCCGCGACGGAGAGACCTGGATCGAAGACCGCCGCCGCAACCCCGGCGACTTCCCCGAACTGACCGAATCGACGTTCGCGCGCTTCATTGCCGATACAAGGCGGTCGCTCGGCGCGGTGCCGTTTGCCAAGCGCATTTGCTTCACCCATGCCGCGCCCGGACATGCCGACGCCTGCCGCCGCATCCTTGGCGTGCCGGTGGCGTTCGACTGCGACTGGAACGCCATCGCCATCCACGACTCGTGGCTGTCGTTGCCGCTGTCGCGCACCAGCCGCTATGTCTTCGGCATTTTCAGCGACCGCGCGCAGGCGCTGCTCGAAGAGTTGCAACGCGCGCAGTCGCTCGCCGCACAGGTCGAGGCAGCGCTGATCCCGCACTTGCACAGCGGCGACACCGGCATGGACCGGATTGCCCGCCAGCTCGGCACCAGCCGGACGTCGCTGTACCGGCGGCTCAAGGCCGAGGGCGCGTCGTTCGACGCCATCGTCGACCGCTTGCGCCACCGCATGGCGCTGCACTATCTGGCGGGCAAGAAGGTGTCGGTCGGCGAGACAGCGTATCTGGTCGGCTTCAGCGATCCCGCGTCGTTCTCGCGAGCGTTCAAGCGCTGGACGGGAACAGCACCGCGCTCGCTGCTTTAAGGTCGCGCTGTCGCTTTGAGCTAAGTATTTCGCCAAAGCCGCGCTATAGAGGGCGCAAGCCGGGGGGTCCGGCACCGTAGAAGGTCGTTTCGATGTTGAATGGGTTGCGCGCACTCCGCATGGGCGGTCGCGAGGTTCTGCCGCTGGTCGAAGGTGGCAAGGGCGTTGCTGCGACCAATCACAAATCGTCGGGCGCCTGGGCGGCCACCGGCGGCGTCGGCACCATTTCGGCGGTCAATGCCGACAGCTATGATGCCGAAGGGAAAATCATCCGGCAGGTCTATGAACAGATGACGCGACGCGAGCGCCACGAACAGCTGATCCAGTACGGCATCGACGGCGGCGTCCAGCAGGTGCGGCGGGCCTATGAAATGGCCGAGGGCACGCTGTCGAAGGGCATCGGCGCGATCAACGTCAACGTGCTGTGGGAAATGGGCGGCGCGCAGCAGGTGCTGGTCGGCGTGCTCGAAGGTGCCAAGGGGCTGGTCAACGGCGTTACCTGCGGCGCCGGCATGCCGTACAAGCTTTCCGAACTCGCGGCACATCACGAAGTTTTCTATTACCCGATCATCAGCAGCGCGCGGGCGTTTCGCGCACTGTGGAAGCGCGCCTATTCGAAGGAATCGGCGTGGCTCGGCGGCGTGGTCTATGAAGACCCGTGGCTCGCCGGTGGCCACAACGGCCTGTCGAATGCCGAGGATCCGCGCGCGCCGCAGGACCCGTATCCGCGCTGCGTCGAGCTGCGCAAGGTGATGCGCGAATGCGGCATTTCGGATGAAGTGCCGATCGTCATGGCCGGCGGCGTCTGGCGCCTCGACGAATGGACGCACTGGCTCGACAACCCTGAGCTCGGCACGGTGGTGTTCCAGTTCGGGACGCGGCCGCTGCTGACGGTCGAAAGCCCGATCCCCGAAGGCTGGAAGCAGCGCCTGATGACGCTCGACGAGGGCGACATCCTGCTGCACCAGTTCTCGCCGACCGGCTTCTATTCAAGCGCGGTGCGCAACCCGTTCCTGCGCGCACTCGAGGCGCGGTCCGAACGCCAGATCGCGTTTTCGGCGGTCGAGACCGTCGACCACCCGCTGCTGCTCGATGTCGGGGTGGGCCGGAAGAAATATTACGTCAACCGCGACGCGCTGCTGCAGGCGCGCGGCTGGGCGGGCGAGGGCTATACCGAAGCGCTCAAGACCCCCGACAATACTTTGGTGTTCGTGACGCCCGCCGACCGCGACACCATCCGCCAGGACCAGTCGGACTGCATGGGCTGCCTCAGCCACTGCGGTTTTTCGGCGTGGAAGGATTACGACACCTACACGACCGGCAAGCTGGCGGACCCGCGCAGCTTCTGTATCCAGAAAACGCTGCAGGACATCGCGCACGGCGGCGACACCGAGCAAAATCTGATGTTCGGCGGGCATAGTGCCTATCGGTTCAAGCAGGACCCGTTCTATTCGAACGGGTTTGTGCCGACGGTGAAGCAACTGGTGGATCGTATCCTCACGGGAGCCTGACGGCGGCGCGCAAGGCGAAATTTGCTCTTCGCGAATTTCGACTTGGGCACCGACTCGTCAGCCCCTCGGGCGGCGGGGCGGAGGCCACAGCCGACGAACCCGTCCGACGGCGTGGCTTTGCCACGACGCGCTTACTTTCTAACGTACTGAAGTCGGCCGCGCTTAGCGCGGGCAGACCTTCTCGTTGCGGTCGTTGATGTAGCAACCCTTCTTCTTCTCGCTATCGCTGATGATCGCGCCGGTAATCGCGCCACCGGCCGCACCGACCGCTGCACCGGCGAGCGGGTTGCCGGTGATCGCACCGACGGCAAGCCCGCCGGCGGCGCCGATGGCAGCGCCCTTGCCGGTCTTGGTTTCGCAGGCAGCAGTGCTGAGCGCAGCGGCGAAAACGGCGGCGGTCAGTGCGAGACGGGCAGGCTTCATCGGGGTTCTCCCATGGATTGATGGGGAGAGTTTACGCCTTTTGCGGTGGTTGTGAAGGGGGTTAGACCCAACCTTCCAATACCTGATCCGGCGGTCGGTGGCCGTCCTTCCAGACCTGGATATTGGCAATCACCTTGTCGCCCATCGCCTGGCGGCCTTCGAACGTCGCCGAGCCCATGTGCGGGACGAGCACGACGTTGGGCAGGTTGAGCAGGTCGGGGTGGATCTGCGGTTCATGCTCGAATACGTCGAGCCCGGCGCCGGCGATGCCGCGCCGCGACAGCGCGGCGGCGAGTGCCGCTTCATCGACGATTTCGCCGCGCGCGGTATTGATGAGATAGACGTGGCGCTGCATCAGCCGCAGCGCCTTGTCGTTGATCAAATGGTGCGTTTCGGGCGTGTGCGGGCAGTTGATCGACACGATATCGACGCGCGTCAGCATCGCTTCGAGCGTCGGCCACCAGGTCGCTTCCAGCCCGGCCTCGACACTGGCGGGCAGGCGCTCGCGGTTGTGGTAATGCACCGCCAGCCCGAAACCGCGGGCGCGCGTCGCCACTGCCTGACCAATGCGGCCCATGCCGATGATGCCAAGACGCTTGCCGGTGATACGGTGGCCGAGCATGCCGGTCGGCGACCAGCCCGCCCAATTGCCTTCGCGGATGATCTTTTCGCCCTCGGCAATGCGGCGCGGCACCGACAGGATCAGCGCCATCACCATGTCGGCGGTGTCATCGGTCAGCACGCCGGGCGTGTTGGTGACGACGATGTTCTTCTCGCGCGCCGCGTGCAGGTCGATGTGATCGATGCCGACGCCGAAATTGGCGATGAGCTTGAGCTTCTCGCCGGCCTCGGCGAGCACCGCGGCATCGACATGGTCAGTGACGGTGGGCACGAAGACATCGGCGCGGCGCACTGCATCGATCAGCCGGGCCTGGTCGAACGGCGTGTCGTCGAAGTTCAATTCGACATCGAAAAGTTCGGCCATGCGCGTTTCGACCGCCTGCGGCAGGCGGCGGCTGACGATGACCTTGGGGCGCGCGGTTTTGGGCATGGCACAAGCGCTACTAAGCCGCCCCGCATGCGTCAAGCGTGGCGCGATGCGGGCGCGTGCACACAGGCGCTGTTATTTCGTTGCGAACGCGCTAAGACAAAATGATGCGCCTGTGGATTGCCCTGATGTTACTGAGTGCCGCGCCGGTCGCGGCCGAGGAACTCGCCGACGGCCGTTCGGGGCTGGCCGTGCCGCGCTTCGTGTCGATCAAGCCGTCAAAGGCCTATCTGCGCATCGGCCCCGGCGACCAGTATCCGATCATCTGGGAATATGTCCGCGCCGGGCTGCCCGTCGAAGTCATCAAGGAATGGGGCATCTGGCGCCAGCTCCGCGACAGCGACGGCACCATCGGCTGGATGAACAAGAACCTGCTCACCGGTGAGCGCCACGCCATCGTCACGCGCAACATCCGCACGCTGTACGAAGGCCCCGACCTGCAGGCGCGCCCGGTGTGGCGCATCGAACCCGGCGCCATCGTCAGCGTGACGCTGTGCGAAGCCGCCTGGTGCCGCATCACCCGCGACGGCAAGGGCGGCTATATCCCGCGCAACCAGTTGTGGGGTGTGTATCCGACCGAGTCGATTGCCGACTGAGGTTTAGAGCCTCCCGCGTGATCCTCCCCGCCTTCGGGGAGGGGGACCGCGCTCTTCGCGCGGTGGAGGGGCATTCCAACCCGGCCGCAAGCTCCTGACCTTACC
>CALMPZ010000317.1 GCA_937871645.1 uncultured Polymorphobacter sp. | reverse complement strand
CGCCGGCTGGCCCGCCGTTCGCACGGGTGCAGCCGCCGCCGCGGGCAGCGCCAGTTGCACGAAGCGGCCGAGGCCACCGCCGAACAGGGTACCGAGCCCGTTACCGACGACGCCGCCGAAGGCTGAAACGATCAGCGTCACCATGCGCAGCACCAGCGCGACACCAAACAGGCGCCAGCCGTTGCCGATACCGAGCGCCCAGCTGCGTTGCAGCGCATCGAACGGTGCGCGGGGTTCGACGCTGAGCAGCGGGATCAGCGGCAGCATCCGCGCCATCAGCACCAGCCCGAGCGGCATGGCGAGCAGGATCGCCGCGGTCATGCCCAGCGGCGTGGCAACCAGCGCCACGCCCATGACGGCGATGAACAATGTGGCGAACGCCAACAGCAGCAGCGGCCAGGCGCGCAATGCCAGCAGCAGCGCGGCGCGTGGCGGTGTGGCGCGGCCGTCAGCAGCGTCGATGACCATGCGCGAGATGGTCAGGTCGGCAATCAGTCCGATGAACGCCGGCACCAGCAGGCTGAGCAGCAGCGGCCACGGCGCCGTGGTCAGCAGCTTCATCATCGCATCGGTGCTGGCGGGCATCTGCGGGCCGAGCAGCATCGTGGCGAGCTGCGGCAGCAGCACGAACGCCCCGGCAATCGGCAGATAGATGCTGCCGTCGCGCGCCACCGACGCGCGTGTCGCGTCGAGCGCGCGGGCTGGATCTAGCGGGGCCGGATCAAGCGGGGCACGAACCGGCGGGGTGTTCATCGGCAGGGTTCTGGGCTGGAAATGCGCGCCGGATCAGCCTTCGCGCGCCACGCCGAGCTCGTCGAGCATCGCATCGAGCTCGCCGCTCGAATACATTTCCATCATGATGTCCGAGCCGCCGACGAATTCGCCCTTGATGTAGAGCTGTGGCACCGTCGGCCAGTCGGAAAACTCTTTGATGCCGGCGCGGACTTCGGGGTCGCTCAGCACATCGACGCTTTCATAGCCGACGGCGAGGCGTTCGAGAATCTGCACCGCGGTCGATGAAAAGCCGCATTGCGGGAACAGCGGCGTGCCCTTCATGAACAGCACAACATCGTTGTTGCCAACGAGGCCGGCAATGCGGGTCTG
>CALMPZ010000316.1 GCA_937871645.1 uncultured Polymorphobacter sp. | reverse complement strand
TAGTTGTCGCCGACCTTCTTGCCGGCCGCGAGCGACCAGATGACGTTGATGAAGAAGAACACCATGCCGAACGCCATGATCGCATAGCCGTAGCTCGACATCAGGTTGTAGGCAGCATAGGCCTCCGGATAGTCGGGAATGCGGCGCGGCATGCCGTCCTGCCCCAGGAAGTGCTGCGGGAAGAACAGGACGTTGACGCCGATCGTGAAGATCCAGAAGTGCAGGTGGCCGAGCGGCTTGTTGAGCTGGCGACCCGACATCTTGCCGAACCAGTAGTAGAAACCGGCGAACAGCGCGAACACCGCACCCAGCGACAGCACGTAGTGGAAATGCGCCACGACGTAATAGGTGTTGTGCATGTAGGTATCGATGCCGGCGTTGGCGAGCACGACCCCGGTCACGCCACCGATGGTGAACATGATGATGAAGCCGATCGCCCACAGCATCGGCAGTTCGAAGCTGATCGAACCGCCCCACATCGTCGCGATCCACGAGAAGATCTTGATGCCGGTCGGCACCGCGATGATCATGGTGGCAGCGGTGAAGTAGAACTTGGTATCGACGCTCAGCCCGCTGGTGAACATGTGGTGGGCCCAGACGACGAAGCCGACGAAGCCGATGGCGACCATCGCGTACGCCATGCCGAGGTAGCCGAACACCGGCTTCTTCGAGAAGGTCGAGATGATCTGGCTGATGATGCCGAAGCCCGGCAAGATCATGATGTAGACTTCGGGGTGGCCGAAGAACCAGAACAGGTGCTGGTAGAGCAGCGGGTCACCGCCGCCTTCGGGGGCGAAAAACGTCGTGCCGAAGTTGCGGTCGGTCAGCAGCATGGTGATGGCACCGGCGAGCACCGGCAGCGACAGCAGCAGCAGGAACGCGGTGATCAGCACCGACCACACGAACAGCGGCATTTTGTGCAGGGTCATCCCCGGCGCGCGCATGTTGAAGATGGTGGTGATGAAGTTGATGGCGCCGAGGATCGACGAGGCACCGGCAAGGTGCAGCGACAGGATCGCCATGTCGACCGCCGGCCCCGGGTGACCCGAGGTGGCGAGCGGCGGATACACCGTCCAGCCGGTACCGGCACCGTTGAAGCCGGGCACGCCGGGCACGAACATCGAGCCGAGCAGCAGCAGGAACGACGGCACCAGCAGCCAGAACGAGATGTTGTTCATGCGCGGGAACGCCATGTCGGGCGCGCCGATCATGATCGGCACGAACCAGTTGCCGAAGCCGCCGATCATCGCGGGCATGACCATGAAGAACACCATGATCAGGCCGTGGCCGGTGATGAAGACGTTCCACAGATGGTAGGACGCGTCGAGGTTGCCCTGCGTGAACCAGGTCAGCCACTGGATGCCGGGATGTGCGAGTTCAAGGCGCATGATGCCCGAAATCGCGCCGCCGATGATCCCCGCGAACACCGCGAAGATCAGATACAGCGTGCCGATATCCTTGTGGTTGGTCGAAAACAGCCAGCGCTGCGCGAAGCTCAGCGTCGGGTGATCGTCATGGCCATGGTCGTGGGCGTGGCCATGGGCGTCAAGCGCGTGCTCGGTTGCCATGATCGGGTCCTCTTAGTTGGTCGCAGCCGGCGCGGTGGCCGGTGCGGGCGTTACTTCGGCAGTCGCAGGCGCTTCAGGCGCCGGGGCGGCGTCGCCACCCACTGCGGTTGCGGTTGCGGTGTCGGCGGCCACTTCAGCGGCACCGGCGGCGGCTTCAGCGGCCGGCGCTTCGGGGGTGATGCCGTTTTCCTTCTGCTTGGCGGCGACCCACTGCGCGAACTTCTCCTTCGAGACGACTTCGACAGTGATCGGCATATAGCCGTGGCGCGTCCCGCAGAGCTGGTTGCACTGGCCGTAGAACACGCCTTCCTTGGTCGCCTTGAACCAGGTTTCGTTGATACGGCCGGGGACGCCGTCCATCTGCACCCAGAACGACGGGATCGACCAGGCGTGGATGACATCGGCTGCCGTCACCAGCATCTTGACGGTCGTGCCGACCGGCACGACGACGCGGTTGTCGGTTTCGAGCAGGTACGGCAGGTTGGCCTTGGTGGCTTCGTCCTGCGTCAGCGCGATGGCATCGAAGCTGAAGCCGCCATTGTCGGGATATTCATATTCCCAATACCATTGGTGACCGGTTGCCTTGATCGTCAGCTCGGCCTTGGGCGGGTCATACTGGTTGGCGAGCAGCCGGAACGACGGCACCGCGACCCAGACGAGGATCAGCACCGGCACCAGCGTCCAGGCAACTTCGAGCAGCGTGTTGTGCGAATTGCGCGAGGCGACGGGGTTGGCCGCAGCGCGGTAGCGGAACATCGTCCACAACAGCAGGATGATCACGAAGATCGAGATGGCGATGATCAGCGGGTTGAGGATGCCGTTGAGCATCGCCGCGCCTTCGTCGCCGATCGGCGTGAACTGTGCCTGGATGCCACGGCCGCCCGTCGGCTGGCCGATGCCGGCGACGGGCGCCGTCGGCGGCACCGCAGCCGCGACATTGACAGCCGCCGTGGTTGCGGCAGCCGTCGCGGTTGCGGCAGCTTCCTGCGCCCAGACTGCGCCGCTGGCGGCGAAGCTTGCGATGGCGGCGCCGGTGCCGGCAGCCAGTTGTTTCAGTACGCGCATCATACCCCCGAAGTTCAAATGGCTCCGGCCCTTAGAGCCGGAGGGGTAGTGTAATCCGGCCGGGGCCGGAAGGGAAGTTGGCGGCTTATAGGCGCGGGCCGCGCGCTTCGACAAGCGTCCAGACCGCCGCAGGGCCGACGGGCATGCATTTTTTGCCGCTTGTGGCGACAATACCCCACGCCGGCCCCCGCCGTCAGCGGCGCTACGCCTTGAGATCGGCGAACTTTGCGACGCTGCGGCTGGTCTGCGCGGTCACTGCATTCTTGACATCGTCGCCCTGCAACATGCCGGCATTCCACACCGCGACATATTCCAGACCCTGTTCGATGGTCATGTCGCGCCCGGCGTTCAGGACCTGCTTGATGCCGGTGATGGCCAGCGGCGACTTGCCGGCAATCTCGCGCGCCAGCGCCATGCCGGCTTCGATCGCGGCTTCATGGCTGTCGGCAACCTTGTTGAGGAAGCCGTGCTGCGCCGCCTCGGCAGCCGGGAAACGGCGGCCGGTGTAGCACAGCTCGCGAATCAGGCCCTGCGGCAGCAGATACGGGATGCGCTGCAGCGTGCCGACGTCGGCGACGATGGCGATGTTGATTTCCTGGATGGTAAAGAAGCAGTCGGCGGTGCCGACGCGCATGTCGCAGGCGGTGACG
>CALMPZ010000315.1 GCA_937871645.1 uncultured Polymorphobacter sp. | reverse complement strand
TGGCGCGGTTAGCTGGCGGCGAAGTTGCAGGTCAGCACCCATTGCCGCCCGGGCTTGTCCATTTCGATTCGCGAGCATTTGGTCAGCACATCGCGACCGATCAGGATCCACGGCCGGTTGCGGTTGCCCTTGCGCTTCGACCCGCTGACGACAATCGCGTCCTCTTCCTCGGCCGCAGTGCTTGTCCCGGCCTTGGCACGCGCATCGAGCTCCTTCGCCTGCGCCTCGGTAATCCGCACCGTCGGGTCGATCACCGGAAGCCCGAGGATGGTCGTGCCCGCCACCGGTGTCAGCCCCTCGACCGGCAACGCCACCTGCGGAAACGGCCGCCACAGATCGACGCTGCGATTGCGCCGCAGTTGGCCTGCATCGACCAGCGCCTGCGCGGCGTTGGCGTTCATCACGGTGCGCGGCGCATCGAGCGCGAATCGCACCGATATCTTGACGCCTTCAACTTTGATCTCGCCACCAACATCGCCGCGGCCGGTCGTCGGTATCGTGTAGACGCTGCCGCCCGCGGGTGCGGCGGGCTGCGTGAATATCACCCGGTCGGCGTTGATCGCCATGACCGACAGGATGCCGTCGATCCCGGCATCGACAACCTTGTTGACCCACACCGTCGGCACCGATTGCTTGGGCAGGCCGGCGGCGGCGACGTCATAGAAATTGCCGCGAAACACCGCCTCGCCACCTGGAATCAGCGGGTTCCTGACCGTTTGCTTGCCGATCAGCGGAAACGGCTTGAGCTTGGCGTGCTCGGCGGGTGCCAGATTGAGCACCAGCGCCTTTTCAAAGCCCAGCGACACGCGCACCGGCAGATTGGCGTCCTTGATGCGAATCATCACGCCGGGCTGCGGTGCGGCGTTGAGCGTCAGGCTGGCGACCGACTTGGCGGCCAGCGCCGGTGCGGTGCCGGTCGACAACAGGAATGCGGCAATCAGGCCGGTACGCGTCGCTGAACTGAACATCGTCTTCGGATCTCCATAAGACGCCCCCGTTGCTACCTCTGGCTAAAAATCGCGGTTTGCGCCATAGCCGCGCGCATGAAGTTTCTTGATCAGGCCAAAATCTATCTGCGCTCGGGCACCGGCGGCGACGGCGCCGTGTCGTTCCGGCGCGAGAAGTATGAAGAATTCGGCGGCCCCGACGGCGGCGACGGCGGTCGCGGCGGCCATGTCTATTTCGAATGCGTCGACGGCCTCAACACGCTGATCGACTTCCGCTACGCGCAGCATTTCCGCGCCGGACGCGGTGGCCACGGCATGGGCCGCAACCGCACCGGTGCCGGCGCCGACGACCTGGTCATCAAGGTGCCCGTCGGCACGCAGATCTTCACCGACGATCAGGAAATGCTGGTCGCCGACTTCACCGTGCCCGGCCAAAAGCTGATGGTGCTGCGCGGCGGCGACGGCGGCAAGGGCAACGACTTCTACAAAAGCCCGACCAACCGCGCCCCGCGCCAGTTCCAGCCGGGCTTCGAAGGCGCCGAAATGTGGGTGTGGCTGCGGCTCAAGCTGATTGCCGACGCCGGCCTGCTCGGCATGCCCAACGCCGGCAAATCGACCTTCCTCAACGCCGTCACCAACGCACACGCCAAGATCGGCGCCTATCCGTTCACGACGCTCAAACCCCAGCTCGGTGTCGTGCGCCACAAGGGCCAGGAATTCGTGCTTGCCGACATCCCCGGCCTGATCGAGGGCGCGGCGGACGGTGTCGGCATCGGCGACCGCTTCCTCGGCCATATCGAACGCTGCCGCATCCTGCTGCACCTGATCGACGCCGATTGCGAAGACCCGCGCGAATCGTACGAGATCGTCCGTGCCGAGCTCGAAGCCTATGGCGCCGGGCTTGAGGACAAGGACGAGATTATCGCGCTCAACAAGGCCGATCTGATCGAGCCCAAGCTGCTCGCCAAGCGCAGACGCGCGCTCGAAAAGTTCAGCGGCAAGCCGGTCTATCTGCTGTCGGGTGCGACGCGCGAAGGCATGGACGCGGTGCTCGACCGGCTGGTCGAAGCCGTCGGCCGTGCCAAGAAAACCGACAGCGCGCAGGACAAAGCATGGACGCCCGTGTAGCGCGGTTTGCACCCGCCGCCTGCCCGCGGCTGGTGATCAAGATCGGCTCGTCGCTGCTCGTCGCAGTCGACGGCAGCGTGCGCCGCGACTGGCTGGAAACCGTTATCGACGATGTGGCGACGCGGCGTGCAGCCGGCCAGCAGGTCGTCATCGTTTCGTCAGGCGCGATTGCACTCGGCGCCAAGCGGCTCGGGCTGCCCAAGGGTGGTCGCGCCAGCCTCGAGGACGCGCAGGCCGCCGCCGCGACCGGACAGATCGCGCTCAGCCAGATCTACGCCGAAATGCTCAGCGCGCGCGGCATCGTCGCGGCGCAAATCCTGCTGACGCTCGGCGACCTCGAAGACCGGCGGCGCTTCCTCAATGTCGCCGCCACGCTCGACCGGCTGCTCAGCCTCGGCGTCGTGCCCGTGCTCAACGAGAACGACAGCGTCGCCACGCAGGAAATCCGCTTCGGCGACAATGACCGGCTGGCCGCGCGCGCCGGCCAGGCCGCGGGCGCGGCGGCCGTCATCCTGCTCAGCGACATCGACGGGCTCTACACCGCCAACCCGGCGACCGACCCCAATGCCAAACTCATCCCCACCGTCGAGAAACTCGATGCCGCGATCGACGCGATGGCCGACGGCACCAGCGGCTCAGGCCTCGGCTCGGGCGGCATGACCGCCAAGGTCCAGGCGGCACGCATCGCCAACAGCGCCGGCGTGCACCTGGCGATCATCGACGGGCGCCGCCCCGCGCCGCTGCAGGCATTCGCCGCCACCGGCCACGGCACGGTGTTCATCGCCGGCGAAGGCGCCCGCGGCAAAAAAGCCTGGCTCGCCGGCCGCCTGACGCTCAAGGGCAAACTCCACATCGACGCCGGCGCCGTCCGCGCGCTGGCCACCGGCAAAAGCCTGCTCGCCGCCGGCGTCACCCGCGTCGAAGGCCGCTTCGAACGCGGCGATCCGGTCGAAATCCTCGGGCCCGGCGGCACCGCCGTGGCGCGCGGCCTCGCCGGCTATGACGCC
>CALMPZ010000314.1 GCA_937871645.1 uncultured Polymorphobacter sp. | reverse complement strand
CGGGCGCAATTGCCGGCGATGGAAGGCCAGGACGTCGTCGCGGGTGATGCGGGCTTTGAGCGCCTTGCGGATGATGCCTTCGGTGACGAGCAGACCCGCCGCCTTGCCGTGCTTGCCGGCGGAGAAGACTTCCTTGACCTCGGCGCGACCGACAATGGTTTCGATGCGTTCGGGGCTGAGCTGACCCGCCATTTCCGAACGCACTTCTTCGAGCAGGTCATAGATGATGTCGTAATAGCGCAGCGAAACCTTGTCGCGCTCAGCCAGTTGCCGTGCCTTGGCATTGGGACGGACGTTGAAGCCGATGAGCGGCGCGCGGCTGGCAGCGGCCAGCGTGACGTCGCTTTCGGTGATAGCGCCGACGCCGGAATGCAGCACCCGCACCTTGATCTCGTCCGTCGAAATGCGGTTGAGCGAGCTGACGATCGCTTCGACCGATCCCTGCACATCGCCCTTCACGACAATGGGATATTCGATGATCTTGTCGCTGAGCGCCGAGAACATATGCTCGAAATTGGTCGGCGCGGCGGTGGTGCGCTTCCGCGTCGCCTGCTCGGCACGATAGGCGGCGACTTCGCGCGCCCGCGCCTCGTTCTCGACGACGGAAAGCTGGTCGCCCGCCATCGGCACGCCGGTCAGGCCCAACACCTCGACCGGCATGGAGGGGCCGGCTTCCTTGACGTTCACACCCTTGTCATTGACCAGAGCGCGCACCTTGCCGCTTTCGGCGCCGACGACGAAGGTATCGCCGACACGCAGCGTTCCGCGACGGACAAGCACGGTCGCAACCGGGCCACGGCCCTTGTCGAGCTGCGCCTCAACCACGTTCCCTTCGGCAGCGCGGTCGGGGTTGGCTTTAAGCTCCAGAATTTCGGCCTGTAGCAGGATCTTCTCGATCAGTTCGTCAAGACCGAGCTTCTTGAGCGCGGAAACCTCGACGTCCTGCACTTCACCGCCCATCTGCTCGACCATGACCTCATGTTCGAGCAGGCGTTCGCGGATGCGCTGTGGATTGGCGGTGTCCTTGTCGATCTTGTTGATCGCAACGATCATCGGCACGCCCGCCGCCTTTGTGTGGTTGATCGCCTCGATCGTCTGCGGCATCAAACCATCGTCTGCGGCAACGACGAGAATGACGATGTCGGTGACATTGGCCCCGCGCGCGCGCATTTCCGTGAACGCCTCATGACCCGGCGTATCGAGGAAGGTGATAAGGTCACCGCCCTTGGTTTTCACCTGATAGGCGCCGATATGCTGGGTGATGCCACCCGACTCGCCCGCCACGACATCGGTGCCGCGCAGCGCATCGAGCAGCGAGGTCTTGCCATGATCGACATGGCCCATGATCGTGACGACGGGCGCACGCGGCTTGAGCGTTTCGGGCGCATCGACATCGGCAGCGGTGTCGATTTCGACATCGGCTTCCGACACGCGCAGCACATTATGGCCAAATTCTGTGACGAGCAGCTCGGCCGTGTCCTGATCTATCGCCTGATTGACGGTGACGGGTGTGCCCATCTTGAACAGCGCCTTCACAAGGTCGGCACCCTTTTCGGCCATGCGGTTGGCGAGTTCCTGCACCGTGATTGCTTCGGGGACGACGACATCGCGCACCTGCTTCTCGCGGTTCTGTTGCATGCCGCCCATGTGCGAACGGCGATGCTCCTTCTCGCGGGCGCGTTTGAGCGCGGCGAGCGAGCGGGCACGGGCGCTGTCGTCATCGGACAACGCGCGGTTGACGGTAAGCTTGCCGGACTGGCGGCGATCGTCCCCACGCGGTTTGGCGCTGCGGTCCGGTTTGGCGGCGGGTTCCGGGCGCTTGGGTGAGGCGACCGGCGTAAACCGGCGCGGCGGTGGCGATGCGCGATCCGACGTCTCGGTTGCCGGCTCGCCCTCGACCGTCACATCGGCGGCTTGCGCCTCAGGGACGGCAGTGGCAGTGGCAGCAGCTGGCTGGACTTCGAGAACTTAGGTGACACCAACTTCTTC
>CALMPZ010000313.1 GCA_937871645.1 uncultured Polymorphobacter sp. | reverse complement strand
GTCCGCCCCAGCGCACGCCGCGCATCGAACAGCGCCGCATCGGCGGGCGCAACTGATGCCGCCGCCGAGCTGCTGCGACTGCTGCTGCGGGCGCGCGGTGCGGCGGTTTCGGCGCGGACATTCACCTCGACTTCGCCGCGCAGATAGGTCCGCGCGTTGGGGCCGAACACCAGCCCGCCGTGTTCGTTGCGCGCCAATGCATCGGCAGCGAGCAACTGCCGCGCCAGTGCCTCCCAATCGGGCTTTTCGACGTCCTTGCCGATGCCGAATACCGACAATTGATCGTGGCCGAATTTGCGGATTTTCTCGGCGCCCGAACCGCGCAGCACATCGACCAGATGCCCCAGCCCGAACATCTGCCCGGTGCGCTGCACCGCCGACAACAGCATCTGCGCCGCCACCCGCGCGTCCTTGAGCACCGGCGGGTTGAGGCAATTGTCGCAGTTGCCGCAGGCTTGCGTCGCGTCCTCGCCGAAATAGCGCAGCAGGTCGATACGCCGGCACTTCGAGGTTTCGGCAAAATGCACCAGCGCGCCGAGCCGGCCATGTTCGAAGCGCTTGCGCTCCTCATTGGCGTCGCTGCCGTCGATGAAGCTGCGTTGCCGCGCGATGTCATCGGCGCCGTAGATCAGATGCGCCACTGCCGGCTCGCCGTCGCGGCCGGCGCGACCGGTTTCCTGATAATAGGCCTCGATCGACTTGGGCAGGCCGACGTGCGCGACGAAGCGCACATCGGGCTTGTCGATGCCCATGCCGAACGCGATCGTCGCCACCATCACCACCTCGTCCTCGGTGATGAAGCGTTCCTGGTTGTGCGCGCGTTGTCCGCCATCGAGCCCGGCGTGATACGGCAAGGCGTTGATGCCCTGCGCCGCCAGCCGCGCGGTGATCTGGTCGGTCTTGCCGCGGGTCAGCGCATAGATGATGCCGCTGTTGCCGGCCTGGGTCGCCAGAAAGTCGGCGAGCTGGCGTGTCTCGTCGGACTTGGCGGCGACTTCGTAGCGGATGTTGGGCCGGTCGAAGCCGGCGACCACCAAGCGGTCGGGCGCGATACCGAGCTGGTCGAGAATGTCGGCGCGTGTGGTGGCGTCGGCGGTCGCGGTCAGCGCAACGCGCGGCACGCCGGGCAGCTGGTCGCACAGCGCGCGCAGCTTGCGGTATTCGGGGCGGAAATCATGCCCCCACTGGCTGACGCAATGCGCCTCGTCGATGGCGATCAGCGCGATTTCGACGCGCGCCACCAAGGTCTGGAACCCCGGCAAGGTCGCACGTTCGGGCGCGACATACAGCAGGTCGAGCTCGCCGTTTTCCAATGCGGCAATCGTTGCGCCCGCATCGAGGGACTGGCTGTTGAGCGCGGCGGCGCGCACGCCGTTGGCGCGCAGCGCGCGCACCTGATCCTGCATCAGCGCGATCAGCGGCGAGATGACCAGGGCGCACCCCGGCCGCACCAGCGCCGGCACCTGATAACACAGCGACTTGCCGGCGCCGGTCGGCATGACCGCGAGCACGTCGCGCCCGGCGCAGACATCGGCGACGATTTCGGCCTGGTGCCCGCGGAAGCTCGGAAAGCCGAAAACTTCGTGGAGGACGGATTCGGGACTGGGGGCGCTGGCCAACATGCGGACAGCGATAGCGACGACGGCGCGCCGCTGCTATGGGCGACAACATGAAACGCGCCAAAACCCGCTATTATGTCGTTGCCGCCACTTTCGCGGTGCTGCTCGCCGCCGTCGCCTATGCACTGGCACCGGCGCGCGACGCGGCACTGGCGCCGTTGCAGCTGACCACGGCACTTGTCGCGCTCAACCCCGATGATCCGGCGCAGCTGAGCGTCGGCCGGTTGCGCTACATGGGCGGGCTGGTACTCAAATCGACCAACGACAGCTTCGGCGGGCTGTCAGGGCTGCGCGCCGGCGCCAATGGCCGCATGCTGGCGATCAGCGATACCGGCTATTGGGTGGCGTTCACCACCGTCGAGCGCGACGGGCGACTGGTCGGGGTCAGCGACGGCATCATCACGCCGATCCTCGACGCGGCCGGCAAGCCGCCGGTCGACAAGGAAGCCGGCGACGCCGAAGGCCTCGAATGGGACCCGGCGACCGGCGACGCCGTCGTCAGCTTCGAACAGGACCACCGGCTGCAATTCTATCGCGGCATCGACCCCGCCAACCCCGCCACGCTGGCGCAAGCCGCGACGCAGGTGCGCCGCGACCCGGCGACGGCGAAATGGCCCGACAACGCCGGCGGCGAGTCGGTCGCCCGCTCTGGCGACGGCACGCTGGCAGTGATCAGCGAGGATGCGATCGACAATTATGGCCGCCACGACCTGCTGCTGATCGACGGCGATGCGACCCGCCGGCTCGGCTATGTCTCGCCCAAGGGCACGCGCCCGACCGACGCCGTCTTGCTGGCTGCGCCCGACACGCTGCTGATCGTCAACCGCAGCTACAGTCCGCTCGGCGGCGTCACCGCCGTGCTCGAAATCCTCGATATCGGCGCGCTGGCGAAGCTACCCGATTCGGGCGTCGCCGGCACCGCGCAGCAGCAGATTGCCCGGCTCGCGAAGCCGCTGACGGTCGACAATATGGAAGGCATCGCGCTGCGCCGTGAAGGCGGCCGGACGTTCGTCTATCTGGTGTCGGACGACAATTTCAATCCGCTGCAGCGGACGATACTGTTCAAGTTCGAGCTGCTGCCCGAGTGAAGATTTAGGGCCTCCGGCGGGCAGGCCTGAGGCCTGCACCCGATTGTTTACCGCGACCGATATGCCGCGTT
>CALMPZ010000312.1 GCA_937871645.1 uncultured Polymorphobacter sp. | reverse complement strand
CTGGACATGGCCCATATAGGCCGCGACCACATCTTGCCCATGCGCCGCAACCAGCACCTTGAGCGCTGCGGCCCCCTGGTTGCACGCCGCGACCTGCGCCTTCAGGTCCGCAATATTCGCGGCAATGTTGCGCGCCGGATACGCCCCCGATGCCAGCAATGCCGCGACCTCGGCCTCGCGGAAACGCCCGGCCTCGACTAGCGTGACATTGTCGAGCAGCACGCCTTCCTCTTCAATCGTGCGGCTGTCGGGCGGCATCGACCCCGGCGTCAGCCCGCCGATATCGGCGTGGTGGCCGCGCGCCGCGACGAAGAACGCCGGCGTGGGGCCGTCGGTGAACACCGGCATCACCACGGTAATGTCGGGCAAATGTGTGCCGCCGTTGTACGGCGCGTTGAGCATATGGGCGTCGCCCGCCGCCATCGTGCGCCCGCGCGCCGCAATGATCGTGCGTATGCTGTCGCTCATCGAGCCGAGGTGGACGGGCATGTGCGGCGCATTGGCGATCAGCGCACCCGAGGCATCGAAAACTGCACACGAGAAATCGAGCCGTTCCTTGATGTTGACCGAGGTCGCGGTGTTCTGCAGCGCCAGCCCCATCTGCTCCGCCACATCCATGAAGCGGTTGTTGAACAGTTCGAGTTGCACCGGATCGCGTGCAGTGCTGCGGTATTCGCTGCGCGCGACGGCGGTGCCGCGCGTTAGCAGCAAGTTCGCGGCTGCGTCACAGCGCGCCTGCCAGCCCGGCGCAACGAGGATCGTCGAGGTCGGGTCGACGATGACCAGCGGTCCCGCCAATTCGCCCGCCTGCGCCAGCGCGGCGCGGCCGAGGACGCGGGTGTCCACGGCGCCCTGCCCCCAATCGACCAGCGCGCTGCCGGCGGGTTCGTCGCCCCCCGCAGCGGCGACAGACGCGGCAAGCGGGGCTGACGCGACGATTTCGACGCGGACACTGGCGATCATCGGCGCACCGTCACCGACGAAGCCGAAGCGAGCGCGGTGCGCGGCGGCAAAGGCGTCGGCGACCTTGGTCGCATCATCCATCGCTACTTCGAGCGTCGTGTCGGCACCGGCGTGGTGGACAAGCAGGCTGACATGGCGCGTCACCGTCATGCCCGCGACCGGCCCGAGCGCGGCGCGCGCCTGCGCTTCGAGGCGGTCGGCGGCGACGTTAGCGGCGGCAATCCCGGCGGCATCGAGGTTCGCGCCAAGGCTGGTTTCGCGCAGCTCGCGCAGGTCGCTGGCGCCAATGCCATAGGCCGACAACAGGCTGGCGAGCGGGTGCACCATGATTTCGCTGATGCCGAGGCTTTCGGCGACGGCGCACGCATGCTGGCCACCGGCGCCGCCGAAGCACACCAGCGTGTAGCGCGCCAGATCATGCCCGCGCTGCACCGAAATCTGGCGGATGGCGCGCGCCATATTGGCCACCGCAATATCGACGAACCCCTGCGCCAGTGCCGCCGCCGTCAACCGCTGGCCGGTCGCGGCGAATACCTCATCCGACAGTGTCGCAAAGTTCGCCGCAACGGTGTCGGCATCGAGCCGCTGGTCGCCGTCGGGGCCGAAAATTGCCGGGAACAGGTCAGGCGACAGCCGCCCGAGCAACACGTTGCAATCAGTCACCGTCAGCGGGCCACCGTTCCGGTAGCACGCAGGACCGGGCATCGCGCCGGCGGATTCGGGGCCGACGCGCAAGCGGATACCGTCGAAGCGGCAGATTGAGCCGCCACCCGCCGCGACGGTGTGGATCTGCAGCATCGGTGCGCGCACGCGCACGCCGGCAACGCTGTTGTCGGTGCTGCGTTCGAGCACGCCGGCATAGTGCGAGACATCGGTCGAGGTGCCGCCCATGTCGAAGCCGATCAGACGCTCGAACCCCGCGGCCTCCGCAGTCTTGACCATGCCGATGATGCCGCCCGCCGGGCCGGACAATATCGCGTCCTTGCCCTGGAAACGTGCCGCATCGACCAGCCCGCCGTTCGACTGCATGAACTGCAGCGCCGTATCGCCCAGCGCTGCAGCGACGCTGTCGACATAGCGCCGCAGCACCGGCGACAAATAGGCATCGACCACCGTGGTATCGCCGCGCCCGACGAGCTTGATCAGTGGCGCAACGGCATGGCTCAGCGAAATGCGCGTGAAGCCGATTTCGGCAGCGATGGCGCCGATGCGCGCTTCGTGCACCGGGTTGAGATAGCCGTGCATCAGCACCACCGCGAGCGCGCGAAACCCCGCATCGAACGCGGCTTGCAGACCGGCGCGGGTGGTGGCCTCATCGAGGTCGCGCACGACGCTGCCGTCGGCCGCCAGCCGTTCGTCGATTTCGACGACAGCGCCGTAGAGCGGTTCGGGCAGTTTGATTTCAAGGTCGAACAGCCGTGGCCGCGCCTGATGGCCGATGCGCAGCGCGTCGCCGAGCCCGCGCGTGATGGCGAGCACGGTCGGGGCACCCGCCCGTTCGAGCAGCGCGTTGGTGGCGACCGTCGTGCCCATCTTGACCGCCGCAATGCGGTCGGCGGGCACCGGCTCGCCCTCCCCGACGCCGAGCAGTGCGCGGATGCCCGCGACCGCCGCATCGGTGTAGCGCGACGGATTGTTCGACAGCAATTTGCGCAGATGCAACACGCCGTCGGGCGCGCGCGCGACGATATCGGTGAACGTCCCGCCGCGGTCGATCCAGAATTCCCAGCCGGGCGAAGTTGCGTCAACCATCGCCCGGTTATGGCGGGGCTATCCCAGCAACGCCAGCGCCTTTGCGGCGCGGTCGGCGTGGCGGACTTCTTCCTTGCCGTTCTGGCGCAGCAAGGCGGCGGCTTCGGCGTTGCCGATGCTTTGCGCCCAGCTTTCGTACAGGTCGTTGCCATTGGTTTCGGCACGCACCAGCCCTTCGAGCACGGCGGCGGTCAATGCCGGCGCGGTTGCCGAAACATAGGGGTTGTCATCATCGGCGGGCGGCGCGAACGGCTCGCCGGTCAGCAGCGTGATGACCTGCGCGACGCGGTGCGCGTGCGCCAGTTCCTCGCGGCCATTGGCTTCGAGCAACGCGCGCACTTCGGGATTTTCCGACCCCGATGCCAACCCGTAATAGCCCTTGAGCCCCGAGGCTTCGAGGAACACCATCAGCTTCAGATCGTCGATCGTCGGCGCGGTGACGGCGTTGATGTGTGCAAACGCCGCGCCAGTGGTGGCGGGCGCGGAAGCAGGCAAAGTGGTCATCGTCATTCTCCTCAGGCGGTCGCCAGCAGCTTGTAGATGATGTTGCGCTGGATTTCGTTGGTACCGGCGTAGATCGAACCCGCACGGTCGTTGAAATATTTGGGCGCGGCCTTCGCCGCATAGGCCGGGCCGACGCCGCTGTTGCCGGCAGGCGCGACAAAGCCCGGGACTTCGCCGCCGGGGGCGGTCAGCTGCGGCTGGAACGCCGCCGCATAGACGCCGCTGGCATCGAGCTCGATTTCGGTCAGGCGCTGGCTGAGTTCGGTGCCCTGGATCTTGAGCACCGACGCCATCATGCCGGGCGTGCCGCCGCGCGACAGCAGCGCCATGAACTGCAATTCCTGCGCGTCCATCGCGTCGATCTGCTGTTCGACGTCGGTGATCGCATGGCGCAGGCCGACACCGGTCTCGCCGGCTTCGCCACTGCGCAGGAAGCGCCGCAGCCGCGCCAGTCGCGTCCGCAGGCCGGGGGCGTACTGGCTGCCGCCGCGTTCGAATTCCATCAGATATTTCGCCACCGTCCAGCCGTCGTCAATCGCGCCGATGACATTGCTGACCGGCACGCGCACGCCGTCGAACATCACCTGGTTCTGGATATGCTCGCCGCTCAGCGACACGATCGGCCGCACCGTCACGCCGGGGGCATCCATGTCGATCAACAGGAAGGTGATGCCGAGCTGCGGCTTGCCGAGATCGGCAGTGCGCACGAGGCAGAACATGCGGTTGGCGTAATGCGCATGCGTCGTCCAGATCTTGGTGCCGGTGCAGATGAAATGGTCGCCCTCCCGCACTGCTTTCATGCGCAGCGACGCGAGATCGGATCCCGATTCAGGCTCCGAATAGCCCTGGCACCAGAAATCCTCGCCCGAAAACATGCGCGGCAGCAGCGTCGCTTTCTGTTCGGGGGTGCCATAGTGCAGCAACACCGGGCCGATCATCCCCAGCCCCATCGGCGACAGCGGCGGCGCGCCGGCCTCGGCCAGTTCGCGCGTGAAAATGTAGCGCTGCACGACGCTCCAGCCAGTGCCGCCATGTTCGACCGGCCAGGACGGCACC
>CALMPZ010000311.1 GCA_937871645.1 uncultured Polymorphobacter sp. | reverse complement strand
CGGTTTGTTCGTCATCCAGGCACATGGCACGGCGCGCGTCGGCACGATCTTCGGACCGGTGGTGCTGGTCTATTTCGCGGTGCTGGCGCTGCTCGGCATCGTCAACATCGTCGACCATCCCGAAATCCTCGGCGCGCTCAACCCGTACTGGGGCTTGCATTTCTTCCTGCTCAACCCCGGCCTCGGTTTTCTGGCGCTTGGCGCCATCGTGCTCGCGGTGACCGGCGCCGAGGCGCTGTACGCCGATATGGGGCATTTTGGCCGCCGGCCGATTGCGCTGGCGTGGCTGTGGATCGTCTTCCCGTGCCTGATGCTCAACTACATGGGCCAGGGCGCGTTGCTGCTGAGCAACCCCGCGGCAGCGGCCAATCCCTTCTACCTGATGGCGCCCGAATGGGCGCGGTTGCCGCTCGTCGGACTGGCGACGCTTGCCACCATCATCGCCAGCCAGGCGGTAATTTCGGGCGCATTTTCGGTGACTCAGCAGGCGATCCAGCTCGGCTTCCTGCCGCGGCTGCGTATTCTGCACACCAGCGCGCGCGCCGCCGGGCAAATCTACATTCCGATGGTCAACTGGTCGCTGCTGGCGCTGGTCATCATGCTGGTGGTCGGCTTCGGCACCTCGACGGCGCTGGCGTCGGCGTACGGCATCGCGGTGACCGGCACGATGTTCATCACCAGCTGCATGTTCGGCATCCTCGCCTTTACGGTATGGCGCTGGAACCGCTGGCTCGCGGGCGCGGTGACGGCGCTGTTCCTGATCGTCGATGGCGCCTATTTCGCCTCGAACCTCACCAAGATCCCCGATGGCGGCTGGTTCCCGCTGCTGGTCGGCGCCATCGCCTTCACCCTGCTGACGACCTGGGCGGCCGGCCGCAAGCTGATGCGCGAACGCCTCGCCGAAAGCGCGCTACCGCTGCCGCTGTTCGTCAAATCGGCGCAGACTTCGGCGGTGCGTGTCCCCGGCACTGCGGTGTTCCTCGCGGCGAGTGCCGAGGGCGTGCCGCCGGCGCTGCTCCACAACCTCAAGCACAACAAGGTGCTGCACGCGCGCAACATCATCCTGACCGTGGCGATCGACGACATACCGCATGTGCCTGCGGCCGAGCGCACCTCGGTCAGCGACCTTGGCGACGACTTCTGGCGAATCGTGCTGCGCTACGGCTTCATGGACGGCATCGACGTGCCTGCCGATCTGGCCAAGGTCGAAGGCTGCGGCGGCGGCTTCCGCATGCTGGAAACCAGCTTCTACCTCGGCCGCGAGACGCTGATCAGCAGCATCCACCCCGGCATGTCGGGCTGGCGCGAACAATTGTTCGCGCTGATGATGCGCAACGCCGAACCGACGATGGCGTATTTCAAGCTGCCGATTAACCGCGTCGTCGAGCTCGGCAGCCAAGTCGCAATCTAGGCCGAAAGGTGAACTGAATCACCCAACCGCGCTCATCCCGAGCGAAGTCGAGGGACGCACCCACGGTTGGGCGTGTCCCTCGACTTCG
>CALMPZ010000310.1 GCA_937871645.1 uncultured Polymorphobacter sp. | reverse complement strand
AGGCGCCATGTGTGCGTAACGCTGCTGGTCAAGGTGGGCTCAGACCTTCCAGCCACGGTGGATGGCGACCAGTCCGCCGAGAATCGGCCGCACCGATACGCGCGAGAAGCCTGCGGCGGTGATCATTTTGGCGAATTCGGGCATCGGCGGGAAGCGCCGGATGCTTTCGACAAGGTAGCGATAGGCTTCCTCGTCGCGCGCCACCAGCTTGCCGATCTTGGGGACGACCTTGTGCGAATAGGCGTCGTAGATCTGCCCGAACCCCGGCCATTCGGTGGTCGAGAATTCGAGGCAGAAGAACCGCCCACCATAGCGCAGCACGCGGTGCGCTTCACGCAGCGCGGCGGGAATATCGGTGACGTTGCGGATGCCGAAAGCGATTGTGTAAGCATCGAAATGCGCGTCGGGGAAGTCGAGCTTCTCGGCGTTCTGCTCGCGCCACACCAGATCCGTCAGCCCGCGCTTGGCGGCACGTTCGATGCCGACCTCCAACATCGCCGGGTTGATATCGGCGACCGTGACCTGCGCGCCCTTTTCGGCCATGCGGAACGCGATGTCGCCGGTGCCGCCGGCCATGTCGAGGATCTGCTCGCCCTCACGTGGGCGCAGCATGGTGACGAAGGCGTCCTTCCAGCTGCGGTGCAGCCCGCCAGACATCAGGTCGTTCATGATGTCGTAGCGCGCGGCGACGCGCGCGAACACGCTGCCGACGCGCCGGGTCTTCTCCTCGGGGGCGACTTGCTGGAAGCCGTAGCTGACTGTTTCGCTCATCGCGCTGCTCTAGCCGAGACCGTGCGGCGGGGCAAACCGCGCTGCCGCTACTTCAATGTGCCGAGATAGGCGATCAGGTCGGCGCGCTTCTGCGGGTTGGGCAGGCCAGCGTAGGCCATCGTCGTGCCCGGCACCATCTTGCGCGGGTTGAGCAGGTAGGTGAACAGGTTGTCGGGCGTCCATTTGATATGCCCGGCCTTGTTCGCCGCCGAATAGTTGAAGCCCTTGACGCTACCCGAGGTGCGACCGACGACGCCGAACAGCGTCGGCCCGATCATGTTCTTGCCCGCGGTGGTGGCATGGCAGACCTTGCACGCGGTGAACACCTTGGCACCGGCGACGGGGTCGCCCTTGTATGCCGAAAGCGGCTTTGCGGGGGTTTGCGCCAGTGCCGGCAAGGCCAGCAAGGCAGCACCCAGAATTGCCAGTTTACGCATCGTCATACTCCCAAGTTCGGACCCTACGCGGTCTGCCTTACACGATTTCAGGCAGCGGGCAACGGTGCTGCAAATGTCGCAGGCAGTGCCACCGGGCGCGGCCCGCCGGTCGCCCAGTCGAGCAGTTCGGCGCTGTGCACGAGCGCCAGCCGGTCGCCAGCCAATTGCGTCAGGCAGCCGATGTTGCCGCTGGCGACGACGGTCGCGCCGGTGGCATTGAGCGCCGCCAGCTTGCGGTCGCGCAAGGCGCCGGCTAGCTCGCTTTGCAGGATATTGTAGGTGCCCGCCGAGCCGCAGCACAGGTGCGCGTCGGCGGGTTGCACGACATCGAAACCGGCAGCGACCAGCAGCGCGCGCGGGGCATCGACGCGCTGGCCGTGCTGCAGCGAGCAGGCGGCGTGGTAGGCGATGCGCAGGCCCTGGCCGTTGACGCTGGCGGGCAGTCCGGCGTCGGCGACGACTTCGCTCCAGTCCTTCGCCAAGGCGGCAATGCGCGCGGCGCGCGCGGCATAGTGAAGATCATCGACGAGCAATTTTCCATAGGCCTTGAGCTGCGACCCGCAGCCCGACGCCGTGACGATGATCGCGCTATAGTCGTGGCGCGCCAGTGCAGCTTCCCAGCGCCCGATGTTGGCGCGCGCCATCACCCGTGCGGCGTCCTCCTCGCCGATGTGGTGGACGAGCGCGCCGCAGCAGCCATCATCGGCATAGTCAACACCGATGCCGATGCGGTCGAGCAAGCGGATGGTGGCGGCCTGGAT
>CALMPZ010000309.1 GCA_937871645.1 uncultured Polymorphobacter sp. | reverse complement strand
ATCGAAGGCAAGGCGATCCAGCTGCACCCGCTCGTCTGCTCGGCCTTCAACGCCGACTTCGACGGTGACCAGATGGCCGTCCACGTCCCGCTGTCGCTCGAAGCGCAGTTGGAAGCGCGCGTCCTGATGATGTCGACGAACAACATCCTGTCGCCCGCCAACGGCAAGCCGATCATCGTGCCGTCGCAGGACATGGTGCTCGGGCTCTATTACCTGTCGATGGAGCAGCAGGAGCACTTCCCCGAATACATCGAACTGCCCGACGGCACCAAGCGCGAGAAGCTGCCGATGTTCGGCAACATGGCCGAAGTCCATGCCGCATTGAACGCCAAGGCGGTGACCTTGCATTCGAAGATCGTCGCGCGCGTCGAGACGGTCGATGAAAACAACCAGCCGGTGCTGCGCCGCGTCGAAACGACGCCGGGCCGCATGCTGCTGGGTGAAACGCTGCCGAAGAACAGCCTCGTGCCGTTCGAAACCATCAACCGCCTGCTGACCAAGAAGGAAATCGGCGACGTCATCGACGTCGTTTATCGCCACTGCGGCCAGAAGGACACGGTGCTGTTCGCCGACGCCATCATGACGCTGGGCTTCCGCCACGCGTTCCAGGCCGGCATCAGCTTCGGCAAGGACGACATGGTCATCCCGGCTGCCAAGGAAGCGCTGGTCAACGACACCAAGGCTTCGGTCAAGGACTTTGAACAGCAGTATCAGGACGGCCTGATCACGCAGGGTGAAAAGTACAACAAGGTCGTCGACGCCTGGGCGCGTTGCGGCGATCTCGTTGCCGACCGCATGATGGAAGCCATCAAGGCGCAGCCGATCGACCAGGTCACCGGCGTCCAGAAGAGCATCAACTCGGTCTACATGATGGCGCATTCGGGCGCGCGTGGTTCGCAGGCGCAGATGAAGCAGCTCGCCGGCATGCGTGGCCTGATGGCCAAGCCGTCGGGCGAGATCATCGAAACGCCGATCATCTCGAACTTCAAGGAAGGTCTGACCGTCCTTGAATACTTCAACTCGACCCACGGCGCCCGCAAGGGTCTCGCCGACACCGCGCTCAAGACCGCCAACTCGGGCTATCTGACGCGGCGTCTGGTCGATGTGTCGCAGGACTGCGTCGTCGTCGAAGACGATTGCGGCACGTCGCGCGGCATGATGATGAAGGCCATTGTCGAAGGCGGCAGCACGATCGTCTCGCTCGGTGAACGCATCCTCGGCCGTACCGTGCTCAACGATGTCGTTGATGCCAAGACCGGCGAAGTGCTCGCACCCGCCGGCCTGTTGCTGAGCGAAAGCGACGTGACGCGCATCGAAAAGGCGGCAGTGCCCGAAGTCAAGATCCGTTCGCCGCTGCTCTGCGAAACCAAGGCCGGCGTTTGCGCCACCTGCTACGGTCGCGACCTGGCCCGCGGTACCCCGGTCAACGCCGGTGAAGCCGTTGGCGTCATCGCGGCCCAGTCGATCGGTGAACCCGGCACGCAGCTGACGATGCGGACGTTCCACATCGGTGGCGCGGCGCAGGTCAGCGAGCAGTCGACGCTCGATGCACCGGTCGACGGGACTTTGGTGTTCCGCAACTTGAACACCATCGCCGACAGCCGTGGCCGCAACATCTCGATGGCGCGCAACGGTGAACTGGTGCTGATGGACAGCGATGGTCGCGAACGCTCGATCCACCGCATCCCGTATGGCGCCACCGTCATGCACGGCGACGGCGCCATCGTCTCGAAGGGCGACCGTCTCGCTGATTGGGATCCGTACACGTTGCCGGTCATCACCGAAAAGTCGGGCAAGGTGAAGTATCAGGACCTGATCGAAGGCGTCTCGATGTCCGAGAACGTCGACGAAGCCACCGGCATCGCCAACAAGGTCGTGCAGGACTGGCGTTCGATCAACAAGAAGGACGACCTCAAGCCGCGCATCACGCTGCTCGACGCCGACAGCGGCGAAGCGGCGCGCTACCTGCTCGCGGTCGATGCCATTCTGTCGGTCAATGACGGTCAGGAAGTCTTCGCCGGCGACGTCGTCGCCCGCATCCCGAAGGAAGCCGCCAAGACGCGCGACATCACCGGCGGTCTGCCGCGTGTTGCCGAGCTGTTCGAAGCGCGCATCCCCAAGGACAATGCGATCATCGCGCGCATCAACGGCCGCGTTGAATTCGGCAAGGACTACAAGACCAAGCGCCGCATCAACATTCGCCCCGAAGGCGAAGGTGAAGTCGCCGAATACATGGTGCCCAAGGGCAAGCATGTTTCGGTGCAGGAAGGCGATTACGTTCGTCGCGGCGATTATCTGATCGACGGCAACCCGAACCCGCATGACATTCTCGACGTGCTCGGCATCGAGCCGCTCGCCGAATATCTGTGCTCGGAAGTGCAGGAAGTCTATCGTCTGCAGGGCGTGAAGATCAACGACAAGCACATCGAGGTGATCGTTCGCCAGATGCTGCAGAAGGTCGAGATCACCGTGTCGGGCGACACCACCTTGCTCGTCGGCGAACAGGTCGACCGCGAGGAGATGGACGAGACCAACGCCAAGGCCATCGCCGAAGGCGGCCAGCCCGCCGAAGGCAAGCCGATCCTGCTCGGCATCACCAAGGCCAGCTTGCAGACGCGCAGCTTCATCTCGGCCGCATCGTTCCAGGAAACGACGCGGGTGCTGACCGAAGCTGCGGTGCAGGGCAAGATCGATACGCTGACGGGTCTCAAGGAGAACGTCATCGTCGGTCGCCTCATCCCCGCCGGTACCGGTGCGGCGATGGCGCGGATGCGCGTCACGGCAACCAGCCGCGATGCCGCACTGCGGGCCAGCCAGGCTGCCAAGGTCGATGTCGTGGCAACGCCCGAAGCGCTGGTCAGCCCGGTTTCGACCGCAACCGAAGCCTAAGCCTCGGTTCGAAGCAAAAAGGGGCGCGCGCCGGAAATC